>NZ_JBMIRS010000200.1:0-474 GCF_049198005.1 Paracidovorax sp. MALMAid1276
CTGCTCGGAGGTGCAGGCAACGACACGCTGCAAGGCCAGGAGGGCAACGACACACTGGACGGAGGAGAAGGCAGCGACTACCTGTATGGCGGTGAAGGCGACGATGTGCTGTTGGGCGGTGCGGGCAATGACTACCTGTACGGAGACGCGGGCAACGACACACTCGATGGAGGCGTGGGCAACGACTACCTTGCGGGAGGGGAGGGCAACAACACCTACCTGTTTGGCAAGGGCGATGGCAACGACACCATCGGCGGCGTCTACGACACGGCAGCTGACAAGCTCAACGTGCTGCGCTTCAAGGCCGGAGTGGCTGCCAGCGAAGTGCAGGTGACCCGCTCGGGCGACTCGCTGGTGCTGAGCATCGCGGGCACCGAGGATGTGGTGACGGTGACGAACTTCTTCTACGAGAACACGCCCGCCAACGCCTGGAACCCGGTGCAGGAAGTGCGCTTTGAAGATGGCACGGTGTGG
>NZ_JBMIRS010000009.1:0-4525 GCF_049198005.1 Paracidovorax sp. MALMAid1276
GCGATCTTCTTGCTGCTGTCGTTGATGCCCTTCATGGTGGTCACCACCTCGGCCACCACGTCGCCACCCTGCACCGCCACGGTGCTGGCGCTCACGGCCAGCTGGTTGGCAGTGCGCGCGTTCTCGGCATTGGCCTGCACGGTGGAGCTGAGTTCTTCCATCGAGGCCGAGGTTTCCTCCAGCGCGCTGGCCTGCTGCTCGGTGCGGGCACTCAGGTCGTTGTTGCCCAGGGCGATTTCGGTACTGGCGGCTGCCACGCTGTCGGCGTTATTGCGCACGTTGCTCACCACGCGCGACAGGCTGATCTGCATGTCGTGCAGCGCGTTCAGCAGCAGGGCGATCTCGTCCTTGCCAGGCACCTGCTGCGCCACCGTCAGGTCGCCGCTGGCCACGGCCTGCGACACGCGCACCGCGTTGTCCAGCGGGTTCACCACCGTGCGGCTGAAGGCCACCGCCCCGGCAATGCCCAGGGCGCACACCACCAGCATCACGCCCAGGCTGATGGTGGTGGCGCGTTGCGCACCTGCGGCGGCCTGCTCGGCCACCTGGCTGCTGCCCTTGGCGATCAGGTCCACCGCCTGGTCCAGAAGCTGCGAGGGTTCGCGGTCCATGCCGGCCACGGCCTTGTCGCCGGCCTGGTGGTCGTGGTCGGCGGCCTTGAAGGCTTCAAACCCCTTGCGGTAGGCGGCGCCCATGCGCTCGTGCGCCTGGGCGAACTGCGTCACGCGGTCGCGGCTTTCACCCGCGGGCAGCGTGGTGAGCAGTTTTTGCGCCTCGTCCTTGACGACCTTTTCCTGTTTCTCGAACGCCGACCAGTAGCGCGTGAGCTGCGCCGGGTCCTTGCCGCGCAGCAGCACGTTCTTCCACTCCTGCACCTGCACCTTGAAGTCGCTGAGCATGGCGGCGGCCAGCCGCTCCTGGGCAAACGACTGCGCCACGGTGGTCTGGTAGGTGTCAAGCGCCTGGTTGAGCCGGCTGATGCCGAACAGCGCCGCCACGAAGAGGAGCAGCAAGGCTGCGGTGAATGCGAGAGGGAGCTTGAGACTGAGCTTCATGGCGATCCTCCTGGTTTTTGAATGACAGGTTGCATCGGGCAGCCGCCCCACCTGCGGGGGGACAGAACCGGGCTGCCAGGGTGGCGCCATTGTGGGCGCTTGTAAAACTTTGTTCAAGAACGCGATCACACCGTCGCGATGATCCCCGGCTGCGCGGAAGCAAGCCGCGCCCGGGCCTGCGGACAGGGTGCAACCCACTTGCCGACTCTTTGAGTTGTTTTCTTCTCCCTCTTTGTGCTGCCGGAACTGCAGGCCGTCGGCGTCCACATGCACGGAGGTTCTCGTGAAACGCCTTCCCCCCCGGCCCGACCTGGGCTATCTCAAGAAACAAGCCAAAACCCTGCTGGCCGAAGCCCGCGCGGGCGATGCTGCGGCTACGGCGCGCCTTGTGCCGCTGGCGTTGCCCGCAGGCATCGACCTGCGCCTGCACCACGCCCAGTGGTGCCTGGCGCGCGAGCACGGCTTTGCGTCGTGGCCCCCATTCCAGGCCTTTGTCCTGGCGCGCCGTGCGCTGGCGGACGACCCGGAGCGTGCCACGCTGCTGTGGCTGCGCCTGGTGTATGCGGGCGACATCGCGGGCGGCAACCACTTGGCGCGGCCCGCATTGGCCGAACAGCTCTGGGCCGAGGGCGTGGTGCCAGAGGCGGAGCAGGGCGTCTGGCTGGCCTGCGCCGTGGGCGATGTGGCCCGGCTGCGCGACCAGGTGGCGCGCGACCCTGCCTGGGTGCACCGCCCGGGCGGGCCGCTGCAGCTGCCGCCGCTGATGGCCGTCACACATTCCAGCCTGGCGCGGCTGCCCGCGTTTGCGCAAGGTCTGCGCGACTGCGCGGAGCTGCTGCTGCGCGCACGGGCCGACCCGCAGCAGCGCGTGGGCAGCCGCTGGCCTCCGGCGTCGCTGGCCGCGCCCGATGCGGCGCACCCCCTGTCTGCGTTGTATGGGGCAGCGGGAGTGCAGCACCACGCGGGCGTCACCCAGCTGCTGCTGGCGGCGGGGGCCGACCCCAACGATGGCGAGTCGCTGTACCACGCGCTGGGCAGCCTGGAATGCACGCGCCTGCTGCTGCAGGCGGGTGCCCGTGTGCCCGGCACCAACACGCTGCACCGCGTGCTGGACCTGGACGACCTGCCTGCACTGCAACTGCTGCTGGCCCACGGCGCAGACCCCAACGAGCCCCTGGGTGGCAGCGCGGGAGGTATGGAGCCGCTGCTGTGTGCGGTGCGCCGTCGCCGCTCGCTGGCGCATGTGCAGGCGCTGGTGGCCGCCGGTGCCGACCCCGCAGCGCGCACGGCCGAGGGCACGCCCGCGCACATCCAGGCGCTGCGCTACGGTCTGCCGGAGGTGGCTGCCTTTTTGCGTGGCGTGCAGGGCGTGGCAGAGCTGCCCGCCGACGAGCGATTTGTGGCGGCCTGCGCGCAAGGCGATGAGGCCCAGGCCCGCGCCTTGCTGGCCGCGCATCCCGGCAAGGTGCAGGGCTTGTTGCCCGCCCATCAGCGCCTGCTGCCCGAGCTGGCTGCGCAGCCAGACTGCGGCGCCGCCGTGCGGCTGATGGTGCGCCTGGGCTGGCCCATCGACACGCCCGGCGGCGACTGGCAGGGCACGGCGCTGCACCACGCCATCTTCCGGGGCGACGGGGCGCTGACCCGCTTCTTGCTGGAACACGGTGCGCGCTGGCAGGCGCGGCACGGGTTTGACGACAACGCCTGCGGCGCGCTGTCGTGGGGCTCCATCAACACGCCCGAACCCGATGGCGACTGGGCCGGCTGTGCGCAGGCGCTGTTGGACCACGGCCTGCCGCCTGCGGCGCCGGACCCGGGGGGATCGGATGCTGTCTGGCTGGATGGCCGCCTGATGCGCTTCTCGGACGAGGTGACGGACTGCCTGCTGGCGGCGGCAGAACTACCGGTGCAGCCTGTGCCGTAGGCCCAGAAAGACCAACGCCCCGCATCCTGTCGGCGCGGGGCGTTGTGGCGTGGATAGAAAAGCGTGCCGCTACACCACGCCCTGGTCCCGCAGCGCCGCAATGCGCGCCGCGTCCAGCCCCATCCCGTGCAGCACTTCATCGGTGTGCTGGCCCAGCGCCGGCGGAGCGTTGCGCAGCACGGGCGGCGTGGCCGACAGGCGCAGCGGGCTGGCCACGCCGGTGATCTGCTGCACACCATCTGCGGCGGCCTCGCCGTCCTTCCAGCGCGGCAGGCTCACGGCCAGGCCGCGCGCCTTCACCTGTTCGTCGTCAAACGCCTGGGCGATGGTGTTGATGGGGCCGCAGGGCACGGCCTTGTCTTCCAGCAGCGTGATCCACTCGGCGGTGGTGCGCGTGCGCGTTACGGCCTCCATGGCGGGGATCAGCGCAGCACGGTTTTGCACGCGCAGGGTGTTGGTGGCATAGCGCGGATCGGTCGCCCACTGGGGCTGGTTGGCCGCTGCACAGAAGCGCTGGAACTGCCCGTCGTTGCCAATCGCCAGCAGCATGTTGCCGTCCTGCGTGGGGAAGTCCTGGTAGGGCGCGAGGCTCGGGTGGCTGTTGCCCATGCGGCCCGGTGCCTTGCCCGTGGCGAGGAACCCGGAGGCCTGGTTGGCCAGCACGGCCATGCCCACGTCCAGCAGCGCCATGTCGATGTGCTGGCCCTGGCCCGTGCCGTTCACCGCGTTGTCACGCACATGCAGCGCGGCCAGGATGGCGTTGCTGGCGTACAGGCCGGTGAACAGGTCGATCACGGCCACGCCCACGCGCATCGGGCCGCCGCCGGGCTGGTTGTCTGCCTGGCCGGTGATGCTCATCAGGCCCGTCATGGCCTGCACCATCAGGTCGTAGCCTGCGCGCTCGGCGTAGGGCCCGTCTTGCCCAAAGCCGGTGACGGAGCAGTAGATGAGGCGCGGGTTGAGCGCGCGCAGGCTCTCGTGGTCCAGGCCGTATTGCTTCAGGCCGCCGACCTTGAAGTTCTCCACCACGATGTCGGCCTCTTGCGCCATCTGCTTGATGAGCGCTTGCCCTTCGGGCTGCGCCATGTCGATGGTGACCGAGCGCTTGTTGCGGTTGCAGGCGGTGTAGTAGCTGGCCTGGTTCGTGTCGTTGCCCTCGGCGTCCTTCAAAAAGGGCGGGCCCCACTGGCGCGTGTCGTCGCCCACGCTGGGGCGCTCCACCTTCACCACGTCTGCGCCCAGGTCGGCCAGGATCTGCGTGCACCACGGGCCCGCCAGCACGCGCGAGAGGTCGAGCACCTTGATGCCTGCGAGGGCGCCTGCGTTGGAGGGGGATGTGGTCATGGTTTTCAAGAACTATGAATTTGATAGCTGCTAGGGCTTATCCAATAAGCGCTAGCGGCCTAAAACACTGGAAATGTGCGGCGATGCGCCTTGAAGGCTCCCTCTCCCCTCGCGGGAGAGGGTGGGGGAGAGGGGGTGATCAGGCACACCGCATGCGCCGCTACCCCCTCTCCCCCGGCCCCTCTCCCGCGAGGGGAGAGGGGAG
>NZ_JBMIRS010000041.1:0-50526 GCF_049198005.1 Paracidovorax sp. MALMAid1276
CGGCCCTGCTCGCCCGCGCGGGCGGCCTCGACGGCGGCATTGAGCGCCAGGATGTTGGTCTGGAACGCGATGCCTTCGATCACGCCGGTGATGTCGGACACCTTGCGCGACGATGCGTCGATGGAACCCATGGTCTGTACCACCTGCTCGACCACCGCGCCGCCCTTGCGCGCCACCTCGGAGGCCGCCTGCGCCAGTGCGCTGGCCTGGCGGGCGTTGTCGGCGTTCTGCTTGACGTTGGACGTCATCTCCTCCATCGATGCTGCGGTCTGCTCCAGCGCGCTGGCCTGCGACTCCGTGCGGGCCGAGAGGTCGTGGTTGCCCGCCGCAATCTGTTGCGAGGCGCTGGCGATGTGCTCGGTGCCGTTGCGCACCTTCTGCACGATGCCGTGCAGCGCGTCGCGCATGGTCTTCATGTCGTGCATCAGGCTGGCGCTGTCACCCGCGCGTGTGGTCACGGCCACCGACAGGTCGCCTTCGGAGATCCGGCGGGCGATGCCGCGTGCATGGCCCGGCTCCCCTCCCAGCTGCTGGATCAGGTTGCGCGCAATCAGGGTGCCGATCAGCAGCAGCACGCCGCCCAGCAGCACGGCCAGCACCCCGAAGCGCATCGCCCGCTGCAGGATGGCGGTGTCCACCGTGTCGATGTACACGCCCGAGCCGATCACCCAGCCCCAGGGCGCGAAGCCCTTCACGTACGAGGTTTTCTCGACCGGCGTGTCGCTGCCCGCCTTGGGCCACAGATAAGGCACGAAGCCCGCGCCGCTCGCCTGCACGGTGCGCACGAACTCCACGAACAGCTGCTTCCCCTTGGGGTCCTTGTTGGCGGTGAGGTCCTGCCCATTGAGCTCGGGGCGGATGGGGTGCATCACCATGCGCGGGTGCATGTCGTTGATCCACAGATACTCGTTGCCGCTGTAGCGCACCGCCTGGATGGCCGCCGCAGCGCGTTTGCGGGCCTCGTCGTCGGGCAGGGCGCCCTTGGTGCTGAGCTCGTGGAAATGGGTGGCGATCCCGTGGGCGGTTTCCACCACCTGGCGCACGCCGGCCTGGCGCTCCTCCAGGATCAGCTGGCGTTCGGACACCAGGAACCACGCGGTCATGAGGATGATGCCCAGGATGGCGCTCGCCACCAGAAGGGCCAGTTTGCGTGCGATGGTCATGAAAGGCCTCTTGAAACAGAACAAAAAAACAGGCGTTCATGGGACACATCGGTCTGCCGAATTCCCAGCAGCCGGTGATGTCGGGGTCAGGATACTGCCCGGTGCGCAGGCCACGGCGTGGCAATAACCCGCAGGGGCCAGCGCTGCCGCACCGCCGGAATGCGACGCAATGGCAAGCAGGAAAAGGAAGGATGGCCGCCCCGGCGCGGGCCGCGTGCGCGGGGGGGCGGACGGCGTCTAGACCAGCTGCGCCGCCACCAGTTCTTTCTTCAGATAGGCGTAGAACAGGGGGGCCGCCACCAGCCCTGCCGGGCCGAAGACGGCCTCGGCGGCGAACATCACCGACAGCAGCTCCCACACGCCCATCTGCGTGCGCCGGCCCACCACCTTGGCGTTGATCACGTATTCGGCCTTGTGGATCAGGATCAGAAAGCCCAGGCAGGCCGCCGCCGCGAGCGGCGACACCGACAGGCCCACGATGGTGAGCACCACGTTGCACACCAGGTTGCCCACGATGGGCACCAGCCCGGCCACGAAGGTGAAGGTGATCAGCACCGGCGTGTAGGGCAACTCCATGTTCCACAGGGGCAGCACGAACAGCAGGAACAGCGCGGTGAGCAGCGTGTTGAAGGCCGCAATCCAGAACTGCGCCGCGACGATCTGGCGGAACGCCTCGCCGAACAAGGTGATGCGCTGGCGCAGCTGGACCGCCAGCGGGCCCCGGGTGCCGCCGACCGGGCGCACGGCCGCCAGCGAGCCGATCAGCAGCCCCACGTAGGCGAACAGCACCCCCGCCAGCCAGGCGCGCCCGGCCATGGCCAGCGCGCCGGCCTTGGCGCCCAGGTAGTTGGCGATCACGCGCTGCAGCTCCACCGCGCCATCGGGCAGGTGGCTGGCCATGTCGGGCGGCAGCTTCAGGCGCAGCTCCAGCACCGTGCGGGCCATGTAGGTGAGCAGTTCCTGGTACTGGTGCGGCGCCGCGACGAGGTAGCCGCGCGAATGGGTCAGGCCCACGCCCAGCAGCACCAGGGGCAGCAGCATCACCAGGGCGGCGGCACACACCTGCGCCATGCGCAGCGTGCGGGGCCCGGCCAGGGCCTGGCGCTGCACGCGCAAGGCCAGGGCCGTGAACCAGCGCGTGAGCGCGCGGGTGAGCAGAAAACCCAGGCACACGCACAGCAGGCCCGGCAGCAGGCCGCGCCACATCACCAGAAGCAGCACGCCGGCCATCAGCACATAGCTGGCCACCACGATGCCCTGGGTCGGGGCGCGCGGCGGTGGCGACGGGGACGGGATCGGGTCAGTCACGCTGCGGCGAGTCTCCAGGGCGGCAGGGCACCGGCACGGCCCGGCGCTGCCCGCGCCATGCCCACGCCGTCCTGCGCTGCCTCACGTCAGGCCACCACCACGGCAGCGCCGTCGCCGCGCGCCGCAATGGTGCCAATGGCGTACACCTGCTCGCCCGCCGCACGCAGCGTGGCGGCGGTGGCGTCGGCAGCGGCCGCATCCACCACCACCACCATGCCGATGCCGTTGTTGAAGGTGCGGTTCATCTCGATGTCGTCGATGCCGGCAGTCTTCTGCAGCCAGGCGAACAGCTCGGTCTGCGGCCAGCTGCCCTTCTTCAGGTGGGCGGCCGTGCCTTCGGGCAGCACGCGGGGAATGTTTTCGAGCAGGCCGCCGCCGGTGATGTGGGCCAGGGCCTTGATGCCGCCGGGCGATGCGGCATCCTCGGAGTGCGGGTGGGCTGCCAGCGCGGCCAGCACGTTCTTCACGTACAGGCGGGTGGGCTCCATGATGGCCTGCTTGAAGGGCTTGCCGTCCAGCGTGGCGGGGGCGCTGTCGCCCGCGCGCTCGATGCACTTGCGCACCAGGCTGAAGCCGTTGGAGTGCACACCGGCCGAGGCCAGGCCCAGCACCACGTCGCCGGGCTTCACGTCGCGGCCCGTGAGGATCTTGCTCTTTTCGACCGCGCCGACGGCAAAGCCGGCCAGGTCGTATTCGCCAGCGGGATACATGCCGGGCATCTCGGCGGTTTCGCCGCCGATCAGCGCGCAGCCGCTCAGCTCGCAGCCCTTGGCGATGCCGCCCACCACGGCGGCGGCGGTGTCCACATCCAGCTTGCCGCAGGCGAAGTAGTCCAGAAAGAACAGCGGCTCGGCACCCTGCACCAGCACGTCGTTCACGCTCATGGCCACCAGGTCGATGCCCACGGTGTCGTGCATGTTCCATTCAAAGGCCAGCTTGAGCTTGGTGCCCACGCCGTCGGTGCCGCTCACCAGCACCGGTTCCTTGTAGCGCTTGGGCACCTCGAACAGCGCGCCAAAGCCGCCAATGCCTGCCAGCACGCCCTCGCGCATGGTCTTCTTGGCCAGCGGCTTGATGCGCTCGACCAGCGCGTCGCCCGCGTCGATGTCGACGCCGGCGTCTTTGTAGGAGATGGGGGTGGAGGGGGCAGAAGAGCTCATGGGAAGGTGCTTTGGTGCAGGTAGGCCCGTTGTGCGGGCTGGAAGCCGGAGATTTTAAGGGCTTGGACCGGGGTGGCCCGCAGCGCCCGCCCGCGCGTGCCACAGCACACCCAGCAAGGCCAGGGTGCCGAACACCCCGCCCGCCACAAAGGCGGCGCTCGCGCCCCAGCGGTCCCACAGCAGGCCGGCCAATGCGCTGGCGAACAGCAGGGCCACCCCGCTGACCAGGTTGAACATGCCAAAGGCCGTGCCGCGCAGGTCGGCAGGCGCGGCGGCGGCGACCATGGTGGCCAGCAAGCCCTGCGTCATCGCCATGTGCAGGCCCCACAGCGCAATCCCCAGCCAGGCGGCCGCCCCGCTGCCGCGCCATGCCAGCAAGGCGTCGGCAGCCACCAGCACCACCAGGCCCCAGGCCAGCAGGCGCGTGTGGCTGGTGTGGTCGGACAGCTTGCCCAGCGGGTAGGCGCCCAGCGAGAACACCAGGGCCATGAGCACCAGCGGCAGGGGCGCCAGGGCCAGGGGCAGCCCGTCCTGCTGCAGGCGCAGCACCAAAAAGGCCTCGCTGAAACGGGCCAGCGTGAAGGTGGCGCCCAGGGCCACCACCCACCAGTAGCCGGCGGACAGGCGGCGCAGGTTCTCGCGGCGGATGGGGTTGGTGCGCGGCAGCCCGGCGGGGCGCTCGGGCTCCTTCACGCCGAACACCAGCACCACCATGCACAGCGCCGCGGGGATCACCGCCACCCAGAAGATGGCGCGGAAATCGTTCGCCCACAGCACCATCAGCCCCATGGCCAGCAAGGGGCCGAGGAAGGCGCCCACAGTGTCGAGCGACTGGCGCAGCCCGAAGGCCGCGCCGCGCTGCTCAGGCGGGGCCAGGTCGGCCACCAGCGCGTCGCGCGGTGCGGCGCGAATGCCCTTGCCCACGCGGTCCAGCAGCCGCGCCGCCACCACCAGCCCGGCGGTGGACGCCAGCGCGAACAACGGTTTGGACAGCGCGCCCAGCCCATAGCCCAGCACGGCCAGCGGCTTGCGCTTGCCCCACCAGTCGCTCAGCGCCCCCGAAAAGATCTTGAGCACCATGGCGGTGGCCTCGGCTGCGCCTTCGATCAGGCCCACCGTGAGCATGCTCACGCCCAGCGCCGTGACCATGAAGACCGGCAGCAGGCTGTGGATCATCTCGGACGAGACGTCCATCAGCAGGCTGACGAAGCCCAGCGCCCAGATTCCGGCGGGCAGGCGGCGGGGCGCGACAGTGTCAGGGGCCATGGCGGGTGCTGGCCGGGGGGGCGCCCGGCAGAGACTAAAATCGCGCGTATTGTCGCTGTGGAATGCTCACTTTTTGTGCATTCCTCGGCCGCCACGGCCCGCCGTGAGCCCCCACTTCCGTTGCATCGCCGGCCCCAGTCATCCCGGGCCGGACGCCTTCCACCTTCACCTGCCGCGATGTTGCTGCCGATCCTGCTTCCGCCTGCCGATCCCGCACCGCCTGCCATGGGCCGCGGCGTGCCGCCGCCCGGGTGCCGCGCATGATGCCGCCGATGAAGCAGCTGGCGCTGGACATCGGCCTGGCCACCGGCCCCACGCTGGCGCGGTTTTTTGCGGGGCCCAACGAGGCCGCGCTGCAGCACCTGCGGCTGGCGGTGGGCGAGGGCAGCAGCCAGGCGACGCGTTCGCCCGTGCCCACCTATCTGTGGGGCGAGCCCGGCAGCGGCAAGTCGCACCTGCTCAAGGCGGTGCGCCAGGCCCTGCGCGAGCAGCACGGCGGCGCCCTGGGCTGGCTGGACCCCACGGTGGCCGAGCCGCCCGAATTCGACGATGGCTGGGTGGCCGTGCTGATGGACGACGTGCACCTTTACGACACCACCCAGCAGGCCACGGCGTTCAACTGGTTCGTGAACGCGATCAGCCCGGCCAGCGGCAGTCCGCGCTGGGTGCTGGCGGCGGGCGACCTGCCCCCGGCCGACCTGCCCCTGCGCGACGACCTGCGCAGCCGCCTGGGCTGGGGCCATGTGTTCCAGCTGCAGCTGCTGGGCGAACCCGAACGCCGCGCCGTGCTGCGCCAGGAGGCCGATGCGCGCGGCGTGTTCCTGGGCGACGAGGTGATGGACTACATGCTCACGCATTTTTCGCGCGACCTGGGTAGCCTGATGGGCCTGCTCGACCGGCTCGACGCCTTCGCCCTGCGCACCCAGCGCGCCATCACGATTCCGTTGCTGAAAACCATGCTGGAGACGGAATGACGCGGCGTCTCTCTGGCCTTTTTGTGAGTTTGAATGACCTCTGACCCCCGCCGTCTGCGGCTTGCGCTGTTCGACCTGGACCACACGCTGCTGCCGCTCGACTCCGATTACGAGTGGGGCGCGTTCACCATCCGCATCGGCTGGAACGATCCGGTCGAGTTCGCGCGCCGCAACGACGAGTTCTATGCGCACTACCAGGCCGGCACGCTCAACGTGCACGACTATGTGCGCTTTGCCACCGAGGCCGTGCGCCAGCGCGGGCCCGAGGCCGCCGCCGCTGCGCACCAGCAGTTCATGCGCGAGGTCATCACCCCCGCCATCCAGCCGCAGGCGCTCGACCTCATCCGCGGGCACCAGGCGGCGGGCGATGAGGTGCTCATCGTCACTGCCACCAACGAATTCGTGACGGCCCCCATCGCAAGGGCGCTGGGCGTGCCGCAGCTGCTGGCGGTGCAACTGGCGCGTGACGCGAATGGCTGGTACACCGGCCAGATCGACGGCACCCCCACCATGCGCGAGGGCAAGGTCACGCGCATGGAGCAGTGGCT
Organism: Paracidovorax sp. MALMAid1276; assembly: GCF_049198005.1. NCBI lineage: Bacteria > Pseudomonadati > Pseudomonadota > Betaproteobacteria > Burkholderiales > Comamonadaceae > Paracidovorax > Paracidovorax sp. MALMAid1276. Next base: position 6,420 of record NZ_JBMIRS010000041.1, read on the forward strand.
GGCCGAGCGCCAGCTCGGCTGGGCCGACGTGGACAGCACCTTCTACAGTGATTCCATGAACGACGTGCCCCTGCTCGAAAAGGTGAACCACCCGGTCGCCACCAACCCCGACCCGCGCCTCCGCGCGCTGGCCATGGAGCGCGGCTGGCGCGTTCTGGACCTATTCACACCATCATGATCAAGAAGTTCATCGACAAACTGCTGGGCAAATCGGCGCCCAGCACCGCAGGCGGCAAGCCCCATTTCGGCAAGCGCGAGGAAGTGCCGGCCGTTGTCCACGGCATCAACCCCGAGCTGGTGGACCGTCGCGCCGCCGACGTGGTGGCCACGCTCAAGCAGGCGGGCTACGAGGCCTACATCGTGGGCGGCGCCGTGCGCGACCTGCTGCTCGGCCTGCGCCCCAAGGATTTCGACGTGGCCACCAACGCCACGCCCGAACAGGTCAAGGCGCTGTTCCGCCGCGCCTTCATCATCGGCAAGCGCTTTCGCATCGTGCACGTGGTGCACGGCCGGGGCCGAGAGCATGAGGTGATCGAGGTCTCCACCTTCCGCGCCTACCTGGACAACAGCGCTGCCGGGCAGGTCAACGGCAACGAGAAGACATCGAAGGCGCAGCTGGCCGGCATGCACCACGCGGTGGACGCCAGTGGCCGCGTGCTGCGCGACAACGTCTGGGGCCCGCAGGACGAAGATGCCACGCGCCGCGACTTCACCGTGAACGCCATGTATTACGACCCGGTGAGCCAGATCGTGGTGGACTACCACAAAGGCATCCAGGACGCGAAGAAGAAAACGCTGCGCATGATCGGCGACCCCGCCACGCGCTACCGCGAAGACCCGGTGCGCATCATCCGCGCCGTGCGTTTCGCGGCCAAGCTCAGCCCGCTGGGCTTCAGCATCGACCCCAAGTCGGCCGCGCCGCTGGTGCAGTCGCAGGCCCTGCTGGCCGAGGTGCCGCAAAGCCGCATGTTCGACGAAATGCTCAAGCTGCTGCAGACCGGCCACGCCATCGCCACCATCGAGCAGCTGCGCAAGCTGGGCATGGCCCGCGGTATCTACCCGCTGCTGGACGTGGCGGTGGAGCGCGCCGACAGCCCCTTCGTGAAAGCCGCGCTGCTCGACACCGACCGCCGCGTGAACGAAGGCAAGCCCGTGGCCCCCAGCTTTTTGCTGGCCTGCGTGCTGTGGGAAGACGTGCGCACGGGCTGGCAGGAGCGCCTGGCCCAGCGCCAGCACCCGCTGCCCGCGCTGCAGGAGGCCATCGACGAGGTGTTTGACCGACGCATCGGCGACGTGTCGGGCCGGGGCAAGCTGGCCGCCGACATGCGCGAGATCTGGGTCATGCAGCCGCGCTTTGAAAAGCGCGTGGGCAACACGCCCTTTGGCATGGTCATCCAGCCGCGCTTTCGCGCCGGTTTCGACTTCATGCGCCTGCGCGCCGACGTGGGCGAAGTGGAGGAGGCGCTGGCCGAGTGGTGGCAGGATTTTCAGTCGGCCGACGACGAACGCCGCGACGACCTGATGGACCAGGCCCGCGAAGAGCAGCGCGCGCGCCAGAAGGCACAGCAGCCTGTGGCCAAGCGCGTGCCGCGCGCGGCGGCTGCGCCCGCACCCCGCCCGGCGACCGCACCGACCCCCACGGCGGGCGCCCGGGTCGATGCCGCCCCGGCCGACGGCGAAGACATGGAGCTGCCGCCGGACGGCAGCGCACCCAAGAAGCGCCGCCGCCGTCGCCGCAAGCCCACGGGAGGAGCCGGCGGTGCGGGTGGCACGGGCGGGGGGACCGGCGCTGCCCCCGCCTCGGCCGGCGAATGAGTGGCTGACGGAGTGAGCCCCGACGGCAGCATCCGCATGCAGCCGACGCTGGCGTATGTGGGCCTGGGCGCAAACCTGGGTGAGCGTGAGGCAGCCTTGCGCGCGGCGTTGTTGGCGCTGGGCCGGTGCCCCGGCACGCGGGTGCTTCGCGTGTCGCCGCTGTATGGCAGCGCGCCGGTGGATGCGGGCGGCCCGGACTACCTGAATGCCGTGGCCGAGGTGGCGACCACGCTCGAACCCCTCGCGCTGCTGCAGGCGCTGCAGGCCATCGAGCAGGCCGGGGGCCGCCAGCGGCCCTACCGCAACGCGCCGCGCACGCTGGACCTGGACATTTTGTGGTTTGGCGGCCAGGCGGTGCACACGCCCGAGCTCACGGTGCCACACCCGCGCATGGCCGAGCGCGCCTTCGTGCTCCTGCCGCTGTCGGACCTGCTGCCGGGGCAGGTGAGCGCCGACGCGCTGCGGGCGGTGTCTGCGCAGGCCATCCACCGCGTGCGCGATGCCGGGTGGGCCGATGGCGTGGTCGGGCCGGTGGGGGTTGATTGCTCCTGAAATGGGAGCTGCCAGCGCTTGATGGATAAGCGCTGAAGGCCAAAAACATTCAAAAAATTCGGCAGGGCAACCCGCCCGCAACACGCCGCGCTGCGGGCTGCGGGCTGTGAACTGCGGGTTGCCCTGTGCCCCCTCAGTCCACCTTGGCGCCCGAGGCCTTCACCACCTGCTGGTACTTGGCGCGTTCGGCGGCCATGAAGCTGTCGAACTGTGGCGGCGTGGTGGCCACGGGCTCGGCCAGCAGGGCGCCGAAGCGGGTCTTGGTCTCGGGCGCGTTGAGCGCAGCGACGAAAGCCTTGTTCAGCTTGTCGATCACCGGCTTGGGTGTGGCTGCGGGTGCCACCAGGCCCCACCAGGTGTCGATGGCAAAGCCCTTGAACGTGGCCGACAGCGGGGGCACGCCGGGCAGCGAGGACGACGCCTCCAGCGAGGTCACGGCCAGGGCCTTGAGCTTGCCCAAGCGGATGTTGGGCGCGGCGGCGGCCAGGTTGTCGATGTTGAAGTCCACCTCGCCGGCCAGCAGCGCGAGCTGCGCGGGGTTGGCGCCGCGGTAGGGGATGTGCAGCGCAAAGATGCCGGCGCGCTGCTTGAACAGCTCGCCGGCCAGGTGGCCTGCGCTGCCGTTGCCGCCGCTGCCGTAGTTCAGCTTGGCGGGGTTGGACTTGGCGTAGGCGATCAGGTCGGCCACGGTGTTGATCTTCAGCTGATCGGCCTTGGCGGCGTTCATGACCAGCACGTTGGGCACGCGCACCATCTGCGTGATGCCCGCGAAGTCCTTGGCCGCGTCGTAGGGCATCTTGGAGTACAGCCAGGGGTTGACCGCGTGCGTGGCGGTGGCGGCGATGCCGATGGTCAGGCCGTCCGGTGCGGCCTTGGCGATCGCGTCGGCGCCGATGTTGCCGCCCGCACCGCCCTTGTTGTCGATGATCACCGTGCCCAGCGAGTCACGCACGCGCTCGGCCAGCGCACGCGCCGTCACGTCGATGGGGCCGCCGGGTGCATAGGGCACGATCAGGCGGATGGGCTGGCCTGAATCCTGCGCCAGGGCGGCGGGGGAGAACGAGAAAGCGGCTGCGGCTGCGGCAGCGCTGGCGAGGAGGGTGAGGTTTCTGCGGTTCATGGGTGCCATTGTGCAAAAAAATCGTAAGAAAGCTTAGCAAGACCCTGTGGCGGTGTCGTGCAGCCCTCACCTGCACCCTCGCTATGCCCAGCTCCTTACGCCGCGCGCGGCGGGGTGGCAGACAGGCCCAGGTCCTCCACCAGCATGCCCAGCTCGTGCGATGAGCGGATGTCCAGCTTCAAGAAGATGGCCGAGCGGTGCGTGTCCACCGTGCGGGGGTCGATGGGGCGCTCGGGCGTGCGCTGGGTGAGGGCACGGGCGGCTTCCTTGCTGCTGAGGCCCGTGGCCAGCTGCAGGGCCACCTCCTGCTGGCGGGGGCTGAGCGCGTTCCAGCGGTCGCGCTGCGCCCGCCGCCGCTGCGCGCGCTCTGCCGCTTCGGCCGACAGCTGCGCCGCCCTGGCCACGGCCGTCAGCAGCGTGTGCTCGTTGCAGGGCTTCTCCAGCCAGTCCACCGCGCCCTGCTTGACGGCGGCCACGGCCGACGACAGTTCGCCGTGGGCGGAGAGGAACACCACCTTGAGTACGGTGCCCCGCCGCTGCATGTCTTCGAACACCTGCAGCCCGCTCATCCCGTCCATGCGCAGGTCCAGCAGCACGCAGCCCGGCTGAGACAGGTCGGCGGCCTGCAGAAAGTCGGGCCCGCTGCCGAAGCTGAGCGGCAGATGGCCGCGTGCGAGCAGCAGCGCCGCCAGCGAATGGCGCACGCCCTCATCGTCATCCACGATGTACACGGTGGCCGGTGCGGCGGGCTCTGCGTGCCCGGAAGGGGGTGGAGTGTCGGTCATGGTGGTGGGGTGTTGGCGGCTTGCGGCAGCCGGATCTCGAAGATGGCGCCACCGCCATCGCGGTTGCGCGCCAGCAGCTCGCCGCCCATGCTCTCGACGATGGAGCGGCAGATGTTGAGCCCCAGGCCCAGGCCACCTTCGCGGGTGGTGAAAAACGGCTCGAACAGGCGCTCCGCAATTTCGGGCGGCAGGCCCGGGCCCCGGTCCAGCACCTGCAGCAGGGCATGGCCCGTGTCGGCCAAGGTGCGCAGCAACAGTTCGTGCGGCGGCCGGGCGTCGCCCGCAGCGGGGGGCATGGCCTGCATGGCCTGCAGGGCGTTGAGGCCCAGGTTGAGCACCACCTGCTCCAGCAGCACGCGGTCGGCACTCACGCGCAGGGGGTGGCGCGACAGGTCCAGCCGCACGGCCACGCCGTTGCGCCGCGCCTCGGCGCGCAGCAGCAGGGCGAGCGACTGGTCCACCGCAGCGTTCAGGTCGCAGGGCTCGCGCGATTCGGGGTGCTGGCGCACCCAGCGGCGGATGCGGCCCACGATGTCGGCTGCGCGCAGCGCCTGGCTGGACAGCGCGGCGAGGCTGTCGTTCAGCGCCTCGGCCTTGCCCTGCGCGGCCAGCGAGCGCGCGGCGGCAGCGTAGTTCACCAGGGCGGCCAGGGGCTGGTTCAGCTCGTGCGCCAGCGTGGAGGCCATCTCGCCCACGGTGATGACGCGCTGCACGCGCTGCAGCTGGGCTTCGCGCTGCTGCTGCTGTTCTTCGGCGCGCTTCTGGGCCGTGATGTCCACCACCGAACTCATCCAGCCGATGTGCTGGCCCTCGCCGTCGATGAGCCGGGTGGTGTAGAACATGGTGTAGACGTCCGAACCATCGCGGTGGCGCAGCCGGTTCTCGCGCCCCTGGGGCGAAGGCTTGCCTGCCAGCACGGTGTCGCTGTCGTTCCAGTGGCGGTCCAGCTCGTCGGGGTGCCAGTAGGGGTAGGGCGGCAACTGGCCGATGAGTTCGTCCGCGCTGTACCCCACCATCTCGCACATGGCGGCGTTCACGTAGACGATGCGGCCCTGCAGGTCGCGTGCGCGCATGCCCACCAGCAGCGAATCCTCCATCGACTGGCGGAACGCCTGAGCCTGCTGCAGCGCGTGGGTGCGCTCGTGCACGCGCTGCTCCAGCTCGATGCGGGCCTGGCGGTTCTCGCGAAGGCGCCGCTCGCGCAGTTGCCAGTACAGCGCCCCCAGCACCAGCAGGCCCGATGCCAGCGTGGCCAGCGCCCAGGCCTGTCGGCGGGCCTGGGTCACCCCGCGGCTGTCGGCCGTCAGGGTCAGCGTCCAGCCCAGGTCGGGCAAGGGCTCTTCCAGCGCCAGCCATTCCTTGCCGGTGTCCGGCAGGCGCAATTCCATGCCGGGCTGGTCCCTCTGCCGCTGTGCCCTCCACGGCACGGGCTCGGGGGTCCAGCGCGCGCCATACTGTTCGTCGCGCTGCACCTGCAGCACCTCGGCATCACTGAGCGGGCGGGTGGTCTTGTAGAGCCATGCGCCGACCGATCCGAGAAAGATGATGCCGCGCGCATCGGCCAGGAAGACGGGGTCGCGCAGCTGCGCCCAGGTGTCCACGATGGGCTGCATCTGCACCTTCACCGCCACCACGCCGATCACCTCGCCGTTGTCGACCACGGGGGCCGACGCGAACAGGCCTGGCTCGCCCGTGGTCTTGCCCACGCCATAGAAGCGCCCGGCCTGTCCCTGCAGCGCGTCGCGGAAATAGGGGCGGTTGCCGTAGTTCTGGTGTACGAACGAGCTGGGCGTGGCCCAGTTGCTGGATGCCAGCGTGAGGCCCGTGGCGTCCATCACATACAGCGCGTCGGAGCCTGCGTGGGCATTCACCGTGTGCAGGTAGGCATTGGCCGCGCCTTGCAGGTCGCGCGCCTCGGGGTTGCGCAGCAGGGCGGCAATCAGCGGCTGCTGCGCGGCGGTGGCGGGCAGGTAGGTGTACCGGGTGGCCACGCCGCGCAGGGCCAGCGCCTGCACTTCGCCCGAGCGGCGCAGGCTGTCCCATTGTGTTTCCAGCTCGTTGCGCGTGGCCCATTCGCCCGCGCCCCACACCAGTGCCACGGCTGCGGCCAGCGCCATGGCCACCGGGCCTGCATGGCGCAGCCGCTGCAGCAGGGGCATGGCGGCGGGTGCAGTCGGCGTGCCCACGGATTTGCGCGGGGCCTCAGACGCCCTGCTTGTCGGCCTCGGAGGTGAACGAGTCCGCGAAAAATTCTTCTGCAGGCAGGCCCCGGTGGGCGCTGTAGGCGTCGCGTGCCGATTCGACCACGATGGGCGCACCGCAGGCATACACCTGGTGGCCGGAGAGATCGTCAAAGTCGTCCATCACCGCCTGGTGCACAAAGCCCGTGCGGCCGGTCCAGCCGTCTTCCGGCAGTGCATCGGACACCACGGGCACATAGCGCAGCTGCGGCATCTCGGCCGTGCGGGCCTGCAGCCAGTCGTGCATGTACAGGTCGCCCGGGCGGCGGCCGCCCCAGTAGACGACGGCGGGGCGCGTGATGCCCTTGAACTGCATGTGCTCGATCAACGCCTTGATGGGCGCAAAGCCCGTGCCCGAGGCCAGCAGCACCATGGGCTTGGCGGAGTCCTCGCGCAGGAAGAAGCTGCCGAAGGGGCCTTCGACGCGCAGGATCTCCTTTTCCTTCATGGCGCCGAACACATGGTCGGTGAACTTGCCGCCGGGCATGTGGCGGATGTGCAGCTCCACGCCGGGCGAGTCGGCCTGCGTGTGCGGCGCATTGGCCATTGAGTAGGCGCGGCGCGCGCCATCGCGCAGGATGAATTCGATGTACTGGCCCGCGTGGTAGCGAAAGGTGTCTGCGGCCGGCAGCTGCAGCCGCACCTGCATCACGTCATGCGACTTCTTGTCGAGCGTGGACACGCGCACGGGCATCTTCTTGATGGGGTAGGCACTTTCGTCCGTCACCTGGCGCGACTCCAGCACCACGTCCGTCAGCGGCTGCGCGCAGCAGGTCAGCACCAGGCCCGCGGCCTCTTCGTCGGCGGTGAGGGCCTTGGACTGGTGTTCGCCGTGGTGCACCGCGCCGCTGATTTTTTTGCACTTGCACGAACCGCAGGCGCCGTCCTTGCAGCCATAGGGCAGGCCCACGCCGCTGCGAATGGCTGCGGCCAGGATGGCCTCGCCCGCCTGGGCGCTGAAGGCGCGGCCGCTGGGCTGCACGGTGATCTGGAACGCTGCTGCGGTGCCTGCAGCCTCTGCGGTGGTCATGTTGTGGGTATCCTCGGAGTCGTCTCGGTCAAACCAACCGCCCGGCAGGCGCCGGGCAAACGGACTCGATTTTGCCTTCAATACAAAGCCCCCTCGGCGCCCTCCCGGCGCGCTTCCGCCGTGAACGCCTTCTGATCGTGGGCTGCGGTGACGTGGGCCAGCGCGTGGCGCGCGACCTGCAGCGCGGCCCGGGCGCGGGGCGCCTGCAGGTTCTGGCGCTCACCTCCAGCCCCGCGCGCGTGGCCGGCCTGCGCGCCCAGGGCATGCGCCCGCTGGTGGGCAATCTGGACGATGCCGGCACGCTGCGCCGCCTGGCCGGCGTGGCCACCCGCGTGCTGCATCTGGCGCCGCCCCCGGGAGAGGGGGCGGGGGCCGCTTGGTGGCTGGACCCGCGCACCGTGGCGCTGACCCGTGCACTGCGCCAGCGCAGCCTGCCGGTGTCGCTGGTGTATGCCTCCACCAGCGGGGTCTACGGCGATTGCCAGGGCGCCCTGGTGCCCGAGGCACGGCCCGTGGCGCCCGGCACGCCCCGCGCGCAGCGCCGCGTGAACGCCGAGCGCGCGGTGCGCCACCTGGGCCGCGCCGGTGTTCGGGCCAGTGTGCTGCGCATTCCGGGCATCTACGCGCTTGACCGCGAAGGCGGCACGCCCGAGGCCCGCCTGCGCCGGGGCACGCCGGTGCTGTGCGCCGAGGACGATGTGTTCACCAACCACATCCATGCCGACGACCTGGCCCGCGCCTGCATGGCGGCGCTGTGGCGTGGCCGCCCGCAGCGCGCTTACAACGTGAGCGATGACACCGCGCTCAAGATGGGCGATTACTTCGACCTGGCGGCCGACCTGTACGGTCTACCGCGCCCGCCCCGGGTGCCGCGCAACGCGGCCCGTGACCAGCTGCCGCTGATGCTGCTGAGCTTCATGAGTGAATCACGCCGGTTGTGCAACCGGCGGCTTGTGCAGGAGCTGGGCCTGCGCCTGCGCTACCCCACGGTGCACGAAGGCCTGGCAGGCCTCGGTCAGCAGGGCGCCTGACCGCCGTTCGAGCGGCACACACCGCCCTGCCCCGGGAAGCGCCCGGGCCCTGCGCGGGGATAGGTGTTGCCCAGGTTGTCCGTGCAGCGAAAGTCGCCGCACTGCGTGAGATAGGGCGCGGGCTGGGGCCTGACGATGGGCGGAAAAGGCTCTGGAAACACGGCGCGCGGCTGCACCGGGGGCACCACCACCACGCGGGGCTGGTTGGCGCGCGCCTTTTCCACCTCGGCATAACCCTGCGGACCGAGGCAGTCCAGGTCCACCTGGCGCTGCGCGGCATCGAGCCGCAGTTCCTGTTCATGCGCCGACCGCGCCACGCCGCTGGCCACGATGTCGAGGCTGCGGCGTGAGCGCGCGCATTCCGGCGAGCGTGCGTAGTCGTGCGGCTGGGGTGCTGCTGCCGCAGTTTGAGCGGCCCGCGCGCGGGCCCGTTCGGCGTTGCGCTGCGCGGTGGCGTCGGCAGCGGCTGCCTCGGCCTGCAGGCGTTGCTGCCGACGCTCCAGCGCCTCGGCAGCGAGCTCGCGCTCCTGCTGCAACTCCTGCGGGGTCTTGCGCGGCTCCACTTCGCGCACCGACGCGCCACCCGCACAGGTGCCATCGGTGTAGGTCACTTGGCCCGTGCGCGGATCGGTGCAGCGCACCACCTGCGCCTGTGCGCTGGCACTCCAGCCGACCAAGCAGACCATCAACACCAGGGGGGCGCAGCGGAACAGGGTCACGGCAACATGTCTCCGTCGGGTTGGAGTTGTGAGTGTTTTGCGTTGAATGACGGAGCGCGGCAGAACGCGATTCACGGCGACTCAACGCAGATCAACGCAAATCAGGGCTTCTCGCTGCCGTTTTCAAACTGGCGGGAGCGCCAATCCTGCGGGTGTGGTGTATAGGAGCCGGGGGCAATATGGCCCGGGCGGGTATCACGGCCCCGGCCGGCCTCGTAGGCGCGCCGATCACGTTCGGCCTGCTCGCGCTGGCGGCGGTCGGCCTCGCGGGCCTGCTGTTCGCGGCGGTCGCGGTCACGGTCGCGCTCACGGGCCATGCGGTCGCGCTCTGCCCGGTCGCGTTCGCGTTCTCTGGCCAAGCGGTCGCGTTCAGCCCGGTCACGTTCGCGCTCGCGCCAATCGTTGTTGTGGCGATGGTCCCGGTCCCAGCGGTCGTCGGGCCGGTCGCGCCCGCCGTAATAGATCACCGCAGGCGGGGGTGTGGTGTAGGCCGGATAGGTGGAATACCCCGGGCGCACGTAGGTGGGTTGTGGTGTGCTGTAGACGTATCCCGCTTGCTCGTACACACGGTACGGGGTCGAGTCGTAATACGGATCGCCCGGCACCGTGGCGCAACCCGTGACTGCGGCGCCCAGGACCGCAGTGGAAATCAAGCGGGCGAATGTATGTGTCATGGTGTTCAGACTATGGGCAGGGGGGCGCGTTCCTGCCTGTAGGTAAAGCGCCCGAAAAGCCGACCGGCAACCTGTTACATCTTTGCCGCGCCCGCCCGGCGGTGCGCGCAGGCCTTCTGCCATAGCGCACAAGGGCGGCGGACGGTTGACCGGACGAAAGAGCTGAACACTCGACTGCTACAAATTAAATAGCTAAAAACGCTTTATGGGTAAGCGTTGAAGCCACTTTTTGCCAATCATTTCGCGCCAATGACGGTGGCGTCACCCCTCCAGGCTTTTGCTGGCGCCAGGGGTGCGCTGTGGCCGGGCGGCCCCGTCAGCGCGGCAGCACCCGGCGGATGGTTTCGGCCAGGTCTTCGGCGACGAACTTGGCGACGTACCCGTCCGCCCCCACGCTGCGTACATGGTCTTCGTTGGCCGAGCCCGACAGGGACGAGTGGATGACCACGGGCAGCCCGTGGAAACGCGAGTCCTGCTTGATGTTGCGGGTCAGCGTGAAGCCGTCCATCTCGGGCATTTCCAGGTCGGTCAGCACCATGGCCACGCGGTCCAGCACCGTTCTGCCTTCGCTTTCCGCGCTCCGGGCGATGGCATTGAGGCGGTCCCAGGCCTCCTTGCCCGACTTCACCATCTCGTACGGTGCATTCAATACCTTGAGTTCCTGCTCGATGAGTGAGCGCGCAACAAACGAATCGTCGGCCGCCAGAATGATGGTGCCGGGCTTGAGCGTGAGCTTGGCGCCCACCTTTTCCTCGGTCACCTCGTGGCCGTCAGAAGGCGACACCATCTGCAGGATGGCCTCCACATCCAGCACCTGGGCCAGGCGGGATTCATCGGTGTTGCCATCCAGCCGCGCAATGCTGGTGACCAGCTTGCCCTTGGCACCGCTGGTTTCGGCCGACAGCACCTGCTTCCAGTCCAGGCGTACGATGTCTTCCACCGATTCGACCGCGAAAGCCTGGGTGGTGCGCGCGTATTCGGTCACCAGCATGATGTTCAGGCCGGTCTGGGGCTTGCAGCCCACGATGGAGGGCAGGTCGAGCACGGGAATCACCTGGCCGCGCAGGTTGACCACGCCCAGAGAATGCGGCGTGGTGCCCGCGATGGGGGTGATGCTGGGCATGGCCACGATCTCGCGGATCTTGAACACGTTGATGCCAAACAGCTCGGACTTGCCCAGCGCGTTGTCGGTGCCCAGGCGGAACAGCAGCAGCTCGAACTTGTTGGTGCTGGTGAGGTTGGTCCGCTCGTCGATGTCCTGCTGGATGGCTTTCATGGTGGATCCTTTGCGCTGAGAAGAAAGATACGCGCCTTTACAAATTCTAGGACCCAAACGGCGCGCGCAGTGCGTTAAATCTTCAGGCAATACCCGAATAGTGCGCTGCAGCATGCGGGCGTGGCGGTGCCGTCACACCGGCGCCCGGGCGGCGGGCCCGGCAATAAAAAACCGATGGGAACAATCAGTCCGAAATGCCCGGCACCTGCCGCAGGTAGGCGTGCAGTGCCGCAATCGCCTGGCGCACCTTGGCAGGCTGCGCATCGCGCTGGGGCGTGACGGCCCAGATGTCGAGCGTGCCAAACGACCATTCGGGCAGCAGTTGCACCAGCCGCCCGGCCTGCAGCGCCTCGTGGGCGTCCATGCTGCCCACCAGCGCCAGGCCCAGCCCTGCCTCGCACATCTGCTGGATCGACAGCTGGTTGTTGCTGGCAATGCGCGGCTCCACCCGCAGCACGCGGGGTTCGCCCGCCGGGCTGCGCAGGTCCAGCAGCAGCCCACCCCCTTCACGCGCAAAGCCCAGCCAGCTGTGCGTGAGCAAGGCATCGGGGTCGCGCGGTGCGCCATGCTGCGCCACCCACTGCGGCGACGCCGCTAGCAGCCACTGCATGCCGCACAGCCTGCGCGCCGCCCAGCTCGAATCCGGCAGCCGCCCAAAGCGCACCGCCAGGTCGATGCGGGCGTTGATGAGGTCGATGGCCGCGTCGTCCACCAGCAGCCGCAGGCGCAGGGCGGGGTGGGCCGCCAGCAGGTCGCCCAGGGCGGGGGCGATGTGGCGTGCAAACCCCACCGTGGCCGACAGCCGCAGCTCGCCGCTGGGCTCGTCGCGCGATGCTGCGAGCTCTGCCCGCGCCTGCTCGGCCGCCGCCCACATGGCAGCGCAGCGCGCGTGGTAGCGCTGGCCCGCCTCGGTCAGCGCCAGCTTGCGGGTGGACCGGTGCAGCAGCGTCACGCCGCCATCACGCTCCAGCTGGCGCACCTGCTGGCTCACGGCCGAGGTGCTCATGCCCAGGGCACGCGCGGCGCCGCTCATCGAGCCGTGCTGTACCACGGCGGCAAACACCGCCATGCGTTTCAAGTCATCCATGGGTGCTGGTTGATTGTGAAGTGCAACTTCAAAAAGAAAGCGGATTTCGCCCTCTACTGCCCGCTTTGACAAGCTCTTATTCTCACGCCATCGCAACTCTGAACACAAGGAAACGCCATGAACATCGCCCTGATCGGTGCCACCGGCTTCGTCGGATCGGCCGTGCTGAACGAACTGCTGCGGCGCGGCCACCGCGTCACTGCGCTGGTGCGCAGCCCTTCCAAACTCACGGCCCGGGAAGACCTGACCGTGGTGGCCGGCGACGCGCAGGACGCCGCCCAGGTGGCCCAGGCTGCGTCGGGGCACGACGCGGTGGTGAGCGCCTACAACCCCGGCTGGTCGGTGCCCGACATCCACGACCAGTTCCTCAAGGGCACGCGCGCCATCATCGACGGCACCAAGCAGGCCGGCGTGCGCCGCCTGCTGCTGGTGGGCGGTGCGGGCAGCCTGTTTGTGGCGCCTGGCGTGCAACTGGTCGACACGCCCCAGTTCCCGGCCGAATGGAAGCAGGGTGCCCTGGCCGCGCGCGAGGCGCTGAACTGGATCCGCACCGAAGGCGCGCTGGACTGGACGTTTCTGTCCCCTCCCATCCTGCTGCAGCCCGGCGAGCGCACCGGCCAGTACCGCCTGGGCGAAGACGCGCCGCTGATGAACGGCGACCAGCCCGGCAGCATCAGCGTGGCCGACCTGGCCGTCGCCATCGTGGACGAACTGGAAACGCCGCGTCACCTGCAAAAGCGGTTCACGGTGGCGAACTGAGGCGCTGTGCGGGGAACGCCCCGCCCGGGATGTTCGTGGAGCCACGAAGAGACCGGGACGTGCAGCAGGGCCGGGGGCGATTGGGACGACCGCCTCCGGGCGGTGCGTTCCTACAGACACCGTGACCGGGCGCGCGCACCATGGGCCCATGACTTCCCCCGCAGACACTCCCGCACATTCCCGCTCTCCGGCGACCGACGGTCGGCCGGTGGCCACGCTTTACCGCATGGTCATGCCGGGCCACATCTGCCCGTATGGCCTCAAGGCCCGCTTTCTGCTGCGGCGCAAGGGGCTGGCGGTGGACGACCACTGGTTGCGGACCCGCGAAGAGACCGACGAATTCAAGGCCCGGCATGGCGTCGAATCCACGCCCCAGGTGTTCATCGACGGACGCCGCATTGGCGGCTATGAAGCGCTGCGCCGCCACTTCGGCCTGCACGTGAAGGAGGAGGGCGAAACCACATACCGGCCCGTGGTGGCCGTGTTCGCCGTGGCGCTCTTGATGGCCGCTGCGATGCGGTGGGCGGCCGGGCTGCCGCTCGTGAGCGCCGAGCTGGTGGCGTCGTTCGTGGCGGCCAGCATGTGTCTGCTGGCCATGCTCAAGCTGCAGGACCTGGAATCGTTTTCCACCATGTTCCTGAACTACGACCTGCTGGCCCGCCGCGCCGTGCCCTATGCCTACGCCTACCCGTTCGGCGAACTGCTCGCGGGGGTGCTGATGCTGTCCGGGCAAGGGCTGTGGCTGGTGGTGCCCGTGGCGGCGTTCATCGGCACGGTGGGCGCGGTGTCGGTGTTTCAGGCCGTGTATGTGGAAAAGCGCGCACTGCGCTGCGCCTGCGTGGGCGGTGGCAGCCAGGTGCCGCTCGGCTTCGTTTCGCTGACCGAGAACCTCATGATGGTGGGCATGGCCGTGTGGATGGGGCTGAGGCTGGCGGGCACGCTGTGAGGGATGCGGCAGCCGGTTGCCGCTATGCTCTGCGCCTTTTTTCCGTTCCGTGCGCCACCTTATGACCCACCCCACTTCCGACAGCTCCGACACGCACGACACGCCGGACACCATCCAGGAACCCCGCTGCTGGAGCGATGGCCGCTGGACGGCGCAGGTCATCAAGAACGAGGACGACGACGGCTGGGCGGTGTCCATGACGCTCAAAGGCGAATCCGAGCCCGCGCTGGTCGGCCCTTGGACGATGGGGCGCGACAAGAAGAACCCCAAGCCGCTCGATGTGTCGGCCTTCCACACCCTGGTCAAGACCGCGAGCGAGGTGCTGCGCCGCCACGAACAGCAGTTGCACGCACAGCTGAACAAGAGCGTGCACATCACCACCGCCGATGGCCAGCGCCTGCGCGTGGCGCTGGCCATCGTGCCCGACGAGGAAGGCGCCACGGCCACGCTGAGCGCGCAGGACGAGCTGGGTGAAGAGGTGGCGCGTGCGTCTGCGCCGCCCACCTTCAAGCTCACGCCGGCCAGCGCAGCAGCCTGGGCCGACGGCGGGTTTCAGCGCGTGCGTTGAGTGCGCCGCGAAGCATAGATAGCCGTTCACGCTGAGCCTGTCGAAGCGCTGCGCAAGGCTTCGACAGGCTCAGCCCGAACGGACGTTGGCGGTGCGCGGATCGTCAAACAACGCCCAAGCCACTTGCGCCGTGGATATCCAGGCCAATCGCCTTGGTGACCATGCTGGCTTCGCCGACCTCCTAAGAACGTGTTTACGATCTCGCAGGGGTCGCGTTGGAGCGCAATCGGGATGAGTGGATGCCTCGGATGCGCCGCATGGGCTCATGCCCATGCCAGCAGCCGGGGCGTTCAGTCGCCCGATTTCGCTCCAACCCGAAGGGCAGTGGCCTTGTCGGGCGGTCTGCGGCGTTGCGGCGCTTGTGGATAGCTGGGCTATCCACTGCGCACCGCGCCTGGCATCCCATCCCGGCAAGGTACTTGTGCGACTCCAAAAAGACATTGAACAGGCTCTTAAGCCAGCGCGCTCCCTGTGGACAAACCTGGGAGGAGTTCTGGCACAACCCGGAGGTTATCCACAGAAAATCGCGCCTCGCGAAAGTTGTTGTCTGTTCGCACCGTGCAAACCCCGGCTGCGTCCCACAGACTTTGGCGGTGTGCAAGCCCTTGTCGGCATTGAAGAAAAAGGCCTTGTCCACAGAAAAGCGCCCGCTCTACTACTACTGCTATTTATATAAATTGAATTCAATGAACAACAGAAACCCCCAAATCCGGGGTACGGCGCAAGCCGTGTGGACAGGGTGCGTCGGCAATCGGCGCAGCGGGAGGTCGACGGGTGGGCCCAACGGGGTGATGCGTCTGGGCGCTTGCGGGTCGCACAGCGCCATTGCGCAGTGAAGAAGTGAAGAAGTGAAGAAGCGACGGATGGGCAACGCGGTGCCCGCGCCCCTCTCCTTCTACCCAGCACCACGCAGACGAGAAGGTTTGTTATCAAATTGATAGCTATCAGCGCTTGATGGATAAGCGCTGAAGCCGATTTTTATTGAATTTTTTGCGCGCAGTGCCTGCGGTGCACAAGCGTGGGGATAGATCTGGCACAACCGGGCCGTTGTCCACAGAAAAAGCGGTCGGCTCCGGTTTGTCCCCGTTGCGGGTGCAGCGGCAGCGGGGCCGCATGCACAGGGTTGCGGGGCGCGCAAGTGCTTGGTGCGCCTGGCAAAAAGGCAGTTGTCCACAGCCCGGGCGGGCCCTTACTACTACCACTATGTATTTATAAAAAGATAAAGGAACAAGACAGGGGAGAACCCGCGCGGACGCCACGCATGCGTGCATGCAGGCACGCGCCCGAAACACTTCGTGACGAAATGGCGCGGCGCGCGTGTCGAGCGGGCTGCGGCCCGTTCGTCGTAAGCATGCAGGGCGCCCACAGGGGCGCACCGCACGGTTCATCCATTCATCCATCCATCCACAGGAGCAGATCTATGTCTTACATCGATGGTTTCGTGATCGCCGTCCCCACGGCCAACAAGCAGGCCTTTATCGACCATGCACGCAAGCTCGACCCGATCTTTCTCGAACTGGGCGCGCTGCGCGTGATCGAGGGCTGGGGCGACGACGTGCCGGACGGCAAGCTCACCGACTTCCGCCGCGCGGTGCAGGCCACGCCGCAGGAGACGGTGGCGTTCTCATGGATCGAGTGGCCCGACAAGGCCACGCGCGACGCGGGCATGAAGAAGATGATGGAGGACCCGCGCATGGACCCGAACGCCCCCGGCAACCCGCCCATGCCGTTCGACGGCAAGCGCATGATCTTTGGCGGCTTCGAGCCGGTGGTGGAAGTGAAGGCCTGAGGACGGAGGACGCGCAGCTGCCCGGCGCGCGTTGGCGCATCCCAACCCCGTGGCCTAGGCGTCTGCGGGGCGCAGGAAGGCCTGCAGCCGGTCGGCCGACAGCGGGCGGCTGAACAGGTAGCCCTGGCACAGCATGCACCCCGCCTCGGCCAGCAGTGCGCGCTGCTCCTCGGTCTCCACGCCTTCGGCGATCACCTCCAGCCGCAGGCTGCGCGACAGGCCGATGATGGTGTCCACGATGGCGGCATCGTTGGGGTCGGTGAGCAGGTCGCGCACGAAGCTCTGGTCGATCTTGAGCTGGTCGAGCGGCATGCGCTTGAGGTAGCTCAGGCTGGAATAGCCCGTGCCGAAGTCGTCCAGCGAGAAGCCCACGCCGTAGCTGCGCAGCGCCTCCATGGTGGCGATGGTGGTTTCCATGTCTTCCACCAGCACGCTCTCGGTCAGCTCCAGCTTGAGCTGGCCCGAGGGCGCGCCCGTGATGGCCAGCACGCGGGCCACGTCGTCCACAAAGCTGGCGTGGCGGAACTGGCGCGAGCTCACGTTCACGGCCATGGTCAGGTGGGCCAGCGCGGGGTCGTCCTGCCAGCTGGCCAGCAGCTTGCAGGCGTTGTGCAGCACCCAGCGGCCCAGCGACAGGATGAGCCCGGTCTCCTCGGCCAGCGGGATGAACTGCGCCGGCGACACCATGCCGCGCTGCGGGTGGGCCCAGCGCACCAGGGCCTCCACGCCCACGCAGCGGCCGGACTGGTGCATCTGCGGCTGGAAGTGCAGCAAGAACTCGTCCTGCACCAGCGCCGCGCGCAGGTCGGCCTCCAGCGCGGCGCGGGTGGTCACCACGGCCTGCATGTCGGGGTCAAAGAAGCGCAGCGTGTTGCGCCCGGCCGTCTTGGCCTGGTACATGGCCAGGTCGGCCTGCTTGAGCAGCTCGCCCACGCTGGTGGTGGCGCCCGTGAACGGCGCAATGCCGATGCTGGGCGTGCTGCGGTACTGGTAGCCGGACAGCGCATACGGCACGGCCAGCATGGCCAGGATCTTTTCGCCCACGCCGCGCGCATGCAGGGCCAGTTCGTGGGGCTTGGGGCTCAGCTCCTCCAGCATCACCACGAACTCGTCGCCCCCCAGGCGGGCCACGGTGTCCACGGCGCGCACGCAGGTGTTCAGGCGCTGCGCCACCTGCTGCAGCAGCAGGTCGCCCTGGTCGTGGCCCAGCGTGTCGTTGAGCTGCTTGAAGTTGTCCAGGTCGATGAACAGCAGCGCCCCGCCCTGTTGGCGCCGCTGCGCGTTGTTCAGCGCATGGCCCATGCGGTCCATCAGCAGCATGCGGTTGGGCAGGCCGGTGAGCGCGTCGTAGAAGGCCAGGCGCTGGATCTCGCGCTCGCTGGCCTTGCGCTGGCGGATGTCGGTGTTGATGGCCAGGATGGACTGCGGCTTGCCGTCTTCGCCCACCACCAGCGTCCAGCGGCCCTCCACCTCGATGGTGCTGCCGTCGCGGTGGCGCTGCACGATCTCGCCCGTCCACTCGCCGTGGTCCAGCACGGCCTGCGTGGCGTGGCGGAAGTGGGTGGGGTCGTCGTAGAGCAGGGATTCGATGGATTGGCCCAGCGCCTGCAGCTGCGACCAGCCGTACAGGCGCTCCGCGCTCTTGTTCCAGAAGATGATGCGGTGTTCGAGGTCGCGCACCAGGATCGCGTCCTGCGCTTTGTCCAGCAGCGAGGCCTGGTGGCGGATGCGGGCGTCGGCCTGCTGGCGGTCGATCTCGGCCGAGGCCCGGGCCGCGAAGATCTGCAGGGTGGACGTGATGAAGCCCGTCTCGGCAATGGGCTGGCGGAACAGCACGAACACGATGCCCACCACTTCGCCATCGGCGTTGCACAGCTGCTGGCCGGCATAGCCCTGGGCGCCCACGTAGCGCAGCATGGGCGCCTCGGGAAACTGCTGCTGCGCCTTGTCGGTCACCACGTAGGCGCGCTGCGACAGCAGCAGCAGGCTGGGCGTGCCGGCCAGGGTGAACTCGTTGTGGGGCATCAGCCGCCCATCCACCACGGCGGCCAGGGTGGCCACACGCGGCGGCTGGTCCTTGGCCGGGGGCAGCAGGCGCACCACACAGCCGCCCTGGGCACCCAGCGCGTCGGCCATGTTGCGCACCAGCTGCACAAAAAACTCGGTGCCGGTGCTGGCCGACACGGCAGCCGCCACCTTCAGCACCGAGGCCTGCAGCCGCTGCTGTTCCTTGCGCGCGCGCAGGCTGGTGATGCCGAAGGCGACGTCGTTGGACAACTCCTGCAGCAGCGCCGCCTCTTCGGGGCTGATCTGCAGGATGTCCGGCGCGTACAGGTAGAGCAAGCCGAAGGTGCGGTCCTCGCCCTGGCCCGGGTCGCGGGCCGTGAGCGGCAGGCAGATCACGCCGTGGAAGCCGTTTTCCAGCATGCGCCCGGTCCAGTCGGCAAAGTCGCCCTGGGTGCGGATGTCCTGCACGATCACCGGCTTGCCCGAGCGCACGGCGATGCCGGCCGGGCCGCGCCCATAGGGGTCATCGGCCGACCAGGACAGCGGCAGGTTGTCCAGATAGCGCTCGTTGTGGCCCGCGTGCGCCACCGGCTGGATGGACTTGCGCTCGTCATCCAGCGCGAACCCCACCCAGCCCATGCGGTAGCCGCCGATGTCCACCGCAATCTGGCAGATGGCCTGCAGCAGCGCGGTCTCGGAGGTGGCGCGCACCAGGGTTTCGTTGCAGGCGCTCAGCAGGCGCTGCGCGCGCCCCATGCGGGCCAGCTCGCGCTCGGTGCGCAGCCGCTCGGTCACGTCGGTGGCCAGCACCTGCCGCGCCGGCCGGCCGTTGAAGCTGATGCTGCCGGCCGTGATCTCCACATCCATGAAGCCGCCGTTCTTCTTCACGTGGCGGCTGACCACCGGCTTGTTGCGCTGGTCCATGGGGATGGCGTCGATGAGGGCGCGCACGTTCTCGCGGCGCTCGGGCGGCCACAGGTCCGTCATGCCCATGCCCAGCAGCTCGGCCTCGGTGTAGCCGTAGTGCGTCACCATCGCCTGGTTCACGGCCACCAGCTGCTGGGACTGCTTGTCGTACACCCACATCGGGTGCGGGTGCTCGTCAAACAGCATGCGGTATTGCTGCTCGGACGCGCGCAACTGCCCTGCCACGTGCCGCAGCTGCACCATGGCACCCAGCGACTCCGTGATGATCTCCAGGTGGGCCACGTCACGGCGCGAGAACGCGTGGGCCTTGTCGGACGTGACCTTGAGCGAGCCCACCACCGCGTTGCCCGAGCGCAGCGGCACCGCCATGACCGACAGCACGCCGTGCCGGTGGGGCATGGACGCCATGTCCCAGCCTTCGGCCTCGGTGTCGTTGCAGACCACGGTGCGGCCTTCGCTGAGCGCCGGCCACAGGATGCTCTGGTCCACCGGCAGCAGATTGCCCGGGGGCCGCACATGGTCGCCGGCCGAGGCCTGGGCCACCAGCTGCCGGCCCTCCAGCAGCTCCACCATGGCGCCGCGCGCGCCGGTCTGCTGCAGCAGGGTGTCGGCCACCAGCTGCAGCACCTCGGGCAGCGGCATGTCCAGCGACGAGATGCGGTGCTGCACCTTCAGCAGCTCGGCGTGCTGCCGGGCGTCGCGCTGCGCGGCCAGCTCGGCCTCCTTCTGGGCGCTGATGTCGGCCATGCCGCCCACCATGCGCACGGCCTTGCCGTCCGCCGCACGGATCAGAAAGCCCCGGTCGAACACCCAGGCATAGCTGCCGTCGCTGCGCCGGAAGCGGTATTCGGCCGACCAATGGGCGTCGGCGCCGTCGATCGCGGCATGGATGCCGCGCAGCACCTCTTCGCTGTCGTCGGGGTGCAGGCGCAAGGTCCAGGAGGTGCTGTCGGGCGGCAGCTCGTGCAGCGGCACGCCGAACAGGGTCTGCATGCCCTCGTTCCACCACATGGCGTCGGTGATCAGGTTCCAGTCCCACACCGCATCGGCCGTGGCGCGCGACACCAGGTGGAAGCGCTCTTCGCTTTCGCTGCGGGCCTGTTGGGCCAGCCGCTGCGCCGAGACGTCCTGGAAAGCGCCCTGGATGCGCACGATCTGCCCCTCGGCGTTGCGCACGGCCTGGCCCACGGTGCGCACCCAGAAGCGCCTTCCGGCGGGCGTGACGAGTTCGGCCTCCACATCGAACGGCGTGCCGCGCCGCACGCAGTTCTCGAAAGCCGTGCGGATGGCCTTGCGGTGCATCTCGGGGTACAGCTCCAGCACCTGCTCCACCGACCCCAGCCGCCCGGAAATGCCGAAGGTCGCGGCGATCTCCTGCGAGCCGTTCAGCTGCAGGCTGGGCAGCTCCACGATCCATCCGCCGATGCGGGCGATGCGGCCGGCCACGCGCAGCGTCTCGCTTTGCGCCAGCATCTCGGTGTGCATCTGCTCGCGCTCCTGCACCAGCTGGGACAGCAGCCGCTGCTGGCGGCGCAGCTCCAGCTGCGCCATGGCCTGGTTGGCCAGCAGCTGCAGGCTCTCGACCTGCGCGGCATCCAGCGAGCGCGGCGTGGTGTCCAGCACCGCCAACGCGCCCAGCGCGAAGCCTTCGGGGCTCACCAGCGGCACGCAGGCATAAAAGCGCACCCCGGGCTCGCCCGTGACCAGCGGGTTCTGCGCATGGGCCGGGTGGCCGCTGGCATCGGGCACCACCACAGGCTCGCGGCTGCCGCCCAGCACATGCGCGCAGAACGCCACCGCCCGGTCCGTCTGCTCAAAAGGAACACCCACCGCCGCCTTGAACCACTGGCGCTCGCCGTCGACGAAGCTGATCACGGCCATGGGGCAGCCGCACAGCCGGGCTGCCAGCAGCGCCAGCTGGTCAAAGCCTTCTTCGGCCGGGGTGTCAAGGATGGCGTAGGACTGCAGGGCGTGGAGCCGGGCGGCTTCTGCGGCGGCTTGCGCGGGCTGCATGGTGTCAGGCGGCCAGGTGCCGCATCAGCGCGCACCCGCGCACAGGGTCCGGTACGGCGGGGCGGCAAGCGCGCAACAACGTCGGCAACATGGGTGTCGGACCGGCTGGACAGGCAGTGGGGAAAGGCCGCCGGGACGGGGCCGCCACGGCGAATACGGCGAAAAGGCAATGCTACACCGCGCGCACCGCCGACGCAGTGCGTGCCGATGCGGGTTTGTCCCACGTTGCGCCGGGCCGGCCCCACCGTGCGACACAAGGCCCCACCCGGTGCGCGCAGTCGCCAAGGCAACCTTCGCGCAGGGCGAGGCTTGCTAACGTGACCGCATGCAGATCTCCGAACTCGCGCGCCGCACCGGCGTGTCCGTCCATGCCCTGCGGCACTACGAGCGGCAGGGCCTGATCCGCCCCCGCCGGCTTGCCAATGGCTACCGCGAGTACCCGGAAGGCCTGCGGCGCGAAGTGGTGTTCATCGCCATGTCGCGCCGCCTGGGCTTCGCGCTGCCCGACATCGCCCGTCGCCTGGGCGACTACCGCGCCGGCACCTTGCGCATCGACGACATGGTGCAGGCCCTGCAGCAGCGCGTGCAGGCGCTGGACAAAGACATCGCCCGCCTGCAGGCCCAGAAGGCCACCGTGCTGGAGCACCAGGCCTGGCTGCGCCGCCAGGCCGCCCCGGCCCCGGCCCCGCGCCGCGCCGACCCCGCCAAGGCCCCCGCACCCTGGCCCCGCGTGCGCGGCCGGGGCCCGGGGGCGGCACCGCATCGCACCACCCCACCACCACCACCCAGGAGCCTTCCATGACATCGACCCTTGCCTCCACACCGTCGTCCGCACCGTCGTCCACACCCTCTACCGCGCCCTCGTCCGCACCTTCATCCCCGCACGCGCTGCACAGCCTGCAGGCGCTGGTGCTGGGCATGCCCATGGCCCGCACGCTGGGCCTGCGCTTTGTGCATGCAGAGCCCGGCCAGATCGAGCTGGAGATGCCGGTGAACGAAGACTTTTGCTTTCGGCCCGGGCAGTTGCAGGCCACGGCGGTGTTTGCGATCGCCGACTTTGCCGCCGTGGCGGCGGCGGGCAGCGTGCTGCCGCAGGGCTGGAGCAACGCCACGGTGGACACCACGCTCAAGCTGGTGGCGCCCGCCCGGGGCCGCTGCCTGCGGGCCCGGGGCCGGGTGGTGAACGCGGCGCGCCTGCTCACCGTGTGTGCGGCCGACGTGTGGGCGGTGGACGCCGCCACCGGCGACGAAACCCTGTGCGCCACGCTGCTCGCCACCGCACGCAATGTCGAGACCCCGGGCATGGCGGCGACCCCGGCGGCCCCTGCCACCGCACCGCAGGCTTGAGGGACGAGCGGCTTCAGCCACGCGCGCGGCGGGCGCGCACTGCGGAGGCCAGGCTTTCGAGCACCGGCACGGTCTGCGCCAGGCTGATGCAGGCATCGGTGACCGACACGCCGGGCGTGAGCGGCTGGCCCACCACGATGTCCTGGCGGCCTTCCTGCAGGTGGCTCTCGATCATCAGGCCGGTGATGCGGCGATCCCCCGCCGCAATCTGAGCCGCCACCTCGCCCGCCACCGCTATCTGCCGCTGGTGCTGCTTGCTGCTGTTGGCGTGGCTCACGTCGATCATCACCTGCTCGCGCAGGCCGGCGGCCTGGAGCACGGCGCAGGTTGCGTCCACATCGGCGGCGCTGTAGTTGGGCTGCTTGCCGCCGCGCAGGATCACGTGGCAGTCGTTGTTGCCGCGCGTCTCGAAGATCGCCGCCTGCCCCATCTTGGTCATGCCCATGAAGGCGTGCGCGGCGCTCGCAGCCTGGATGGCGTCGCTCGCAACCTTCACGCCGCCATCGGTGCCGTTCTTGAAGCCCACGGGGCACGACAGGCCGCTGGCCAGCTGGCGGTGGCTCTGGCTCTCGGTGGTGCGCGCGCCGATCGCGCCCCAGCTCACCAGGTCGCTGATGAACTGGGGTGACAGCAGGTCCAGGAACTCGGTGCCCACGGGCAGACCCAGCGCCAGCACGTCCAGCAGCAGCTGGCGCGCCAGCTCCAGGCCTTCGTTGATGGCGAAGCTGCCATCCAGGTGCGGATCGTTGATATAGCCCTTCCAGCCCACGGTGGTGCGCGGCTTTTCAAAATAAACGCGCATCACCACCAGCAGGTCGTCCTGCAGCGCATCGGCCTGCGCCTTCAGCTGCCGCGCATAGTCCATGGCCTGGCCGTGGTCGTGGATGGAGCACGGCCCCACCACCACGATCAATCGGTCGTCCTGCCCGTGCAGGATGCGCGAGATGGCGGCCCGGCTGGTCTCCACCAGCGCGTGCGCGGCGTCGGGCGCGGGCAGCCATTCCTGCAGCAGCGCCGGCGTGATCAGCGGCCGCACGGCCTTGATGCGCGTGTCGTCGATGCGGGTGGTGTCGTGGGTGGAAACGGGGGTGGCAAAGCGGTGGGCGTGGGTCATGGTGGGCCCGATTGTCGCGGAGCCCGGTCGCTGGGCCACGTGAGGCACGTTGCCGGATGCCGGCGCGGCCCCCGCGAGAGACGCAGAGCAAGGGCCGCCCCGCAGCGAGTGCGTCGTCCCCCTGCCCGCAGCGCGCAGCGGCGAAGCCGATCAGGGGGCTGTCCGAATTCAAGGCCGGCGAAACGCCGCGTTCTGCCGCGCCCAGTGGCGCGACTGCAGGTGGTCGAGCCGCACCGTGCCGCCGGTGGACGGCGCGTGCACAAAGCGGCCCTCGCCCACGTAGATGCCCGCATGGTTGGGCTGGGCGCCGGTGCCGAACACCACCAGGTCGCCCGTGCGCAGCTCGCTGCCGTCGATGGGCATGCCCCAGGTGTTGAGCTGCGCCACCGTGCGCGGCGGCGGCGTGCCCACCTGGTTGCGGTAGACGTAGCCGATCAGCCCGCTGCAATCAAACCCGGAATCCGGCGTGTTGCCGCCATAGCGGTAGGGCGTGCCCACCAGTCCCAGCGCGTGGATGGCGATGTCGTGCGCCTGCTCGGCGGTGAGGGGCGGTGCGGTGCGCACCGGGGCGACGGGCGCGGAACGGGGCGGAGGCCGGGACGTGCCGCAGCCGGCCAGCACCAGCAGGGCGGCGGTGCAGGCGGCGGCAAGGCCCAGGCGGGAGACAGCAACAGGCATGGGCCCGAGCGTACTGGAAGGGCGGCGCGCTGTGCCGCTACCCCACCAGTGCCCTGGGGATATTGGTCAAATATGCCATCAGCGCTTATCCATCAAGCGCTGGCAGCTATGATTTTTGATGGCATCGCCCCACCCCGCGCCACCAGCCGGTTGGCCACGCTGACGATGGCCTGCACCGACGCGGTGACGATGTTGTGGTGTGCCCCCGCGCCAAAGGTGGCGCCGGCCACGCCGTCCATCGCGGCTTCGACGATGGCCAGGGCCTGGGCGTGGGCGCCGGTGCCGGTGGCGCGTTCTTCGTAGTGGTCGATGCGCAGCGGCAGGCCGAGGGCGTCCACCGTGGCGGCGATCGGGCCGTTGCCCTGGCCGCGCAGGGTCTGGCGCGTGCCGTCGATGCTCACATCGAGCTCGATGCCCTGGCCGTCTTCATCGAGCCGGTGGCTGTGGCAGGTGATGGCGGCCGGCGCGGGGGCGTGCAGGTAGGTGGCCTGGAACAGCGTCCACAGCGCATCGCCGCTCATCTCGCCTTCGCTGGCATCGGTGGCGCGCTGCACCACGGCGCTGAATTCGACCTGCATGCGCCGGGGCATGACCACGCCGTGCTCGCGCTCCAGCAAGAAGGCGATGCCGCCCTTGCCCGACTGGCTGTTCACGCGGATCACGCTGTCGTACGTGCGGCCCAGGTCCGCCGGGTCGATGGGCAGGTAGGGCACTTCCCACAGGCCGTTCGGGTCCTGCGCGGCAAAGCCTTTCTTGATCGCGTCCTGGTGCGAGCCCGAGAACGCGGTGAACACCAAATCGCCCGCATAGGGGTGGCGCGGGTGCACGGGCAGGGCCGTGCATTCCTCGGCGATGCGCGCCACCGAGGTGATGTCCGAAAAATCGAGGCCCGGGTGCACGCCCTGGGTGTAGAGGTTGAGCGCCAAGGTCACGATGTCCACATTGCCGCAGCGCTCGCCGTTGCCGAACAGGCAGCCTTCCACCCGGTCGGCCCCGGCCATCATCGCCAGCTCGGCCGCGGCCACGCCGGTGCCGCGGTCGTTGTGCGGGTGCACCGACAGCACGATGTGTTCGCGGGGGCTGAGGTGCCGGTGCATCCACTCGATCTGGTCGGCAAACACGTTGGGCGTGGCGTTCTCCACGGTGGTGGGCAGGTTGATGATGATGGGCCGGCCCGGGCCCGCGCCCCACGTGGCAATCGCGGTCTGGCAGGCCTTGAGGGACACGGGCAGCTCGGTGGCGCTGAAGGTCTCGGGTGAGTACTGCAAGGTCCACTGCGTTTCGGGCTGCGCGTCGGTGAGCTGCTTGAGGTAGCCCACGTGGTGGGCGATGAGCTGCATCACCTGCGTCACGTTCATGCCGAACACGATGCGCCGCCACGCGGGTGCGGTGGCGTTGTACAGGTGCACGATGGCGCGGGGGGCGCCTTGCACCGCTTCCACCGTGCGGGCGATCAGGTCTTCGCGCGACTGGGTCATGACCATCAGGGTCACGTCATCGGGGACGCGGTCTTCGTCGATCAGGCGGCGGACGAAGTCGAAATCGGTCTGCGACGCGGCGGGAAAGCCGACCTCGATTTCCTTGAAGCCGATGCGCACCAGCTCCTCGAACAGGCGCATCTTGCGCTCGCCGTTCATCGGCTCGAACAGCGCCTGGTTGCCGTCGCGCAGGTCGGTGGAGAGCCACCGGGGTGCGTGGGTGATGCTGCGGCTGGGCCATTGGCGGTCGGCGAGCGCAATGGGGGCGATGGGCTGGTACTTGGTGGCGGGCTTGGCAATCATGATCTTGGCTCCACGAACGGTGCAGTGCGCGGGGGCACTGCGGGTCAGACGAAAAGAAACGTGTGACATCCCCTGCAGCCCTTTGCGTGGTGCAAAGGCTGGTTCGCGGGCCGGGGTCAGGGGGAGATCAGGTGTTGCGCGAGATGGCAACGGTGGCGAACGCAGGCAGACCCCGGCCGGGCACTAGGCCTAGCGATAGGGTGGACAGGAGCTGCTGGCTGCGTTGCATGAGGGGGCCAACCTTAGCACAGGCTGGCTGCGGCCCGCAACAATTTGAATGAAAAACGCCTTCAGCGCTTTACCAATAAGCACTTATAGCTATCAAAATAATAGTATGCGCCGCTGATAGGATGGCGGTCCCGCATCACCCTTCGCCCGGAGGCTTTCTCATGCCCTACATGCTGCTCATCATGGAACCCCACGGCCAGCGCGCCGAGCGGGGGCTGGCCGGGGGGCAGGAGGCCTATGCGCGCATGCTGCAGTTTGGCGAGGGCCTGAAGGCCCGGGGCCTGCTGCTGGCCACCGAGTCGCTGGCCAGCACCGAGCAGGCCGTGCGCCTGCAGGTGCGCGACGGCCAGCCCCGCATGGTGGACGGCCCGTTTGCGGAGACCAAGGAAATGGTGGGCGGCTTCTTCTTGCTGGACTGCGCCACGCGCGAGGAGGC
Source organism: Paracidovorax sp. MALMAid1276 (assembly GCF_049198005.1). Lineage (NCBI taxonomy): Bacteria > Pseudomonadati > Pseudomonadota > Betaproteobacteria > Burkholderiales > Comamonadaceae > Paracidovorax > Paracidovorax sp. MALMAid1276. The sequence goes on from NZ_JBMIRS010000041.1 coordinate 33,342, forward strand.
CGTGGCCATTGCGCGCGACTGCCCGGCGGCCGAATGGGCGACCGTGGAAGTGCGCGAAGTGGCGCCCTGCTACCACGGCGCCTGACGCGCTTGCGCGCTCCGCCGCCAGCGGCGGGCGGGGCCAGCGGTTGGCGGTCAGGGGTCAGCCGCCGTCCGGGCCCGAATCCCGCGGCAGCATCGCCGTGAACTGCGCCACCGGCATGGGCCGGGCAAAGGCGTAGCCCTGCAGCACGTCGCAGCCCTGCTCCGTGAGGTAGGCCGCCTGCTCGCGCGTTTCCACGCCTTCGGCCGTCACATGCAGGCCCAGGCCGTGGGCCATCGCCACGATGGCGGACACGATGGCGCGGCTGTGCTCCTGGTGGGGCAGGTCCTTGACGAAGCTGCGGTCGATCTTCAGCCGCCCCATCGGCAGCTGCCGCAGGTAGGCCAGCGACGAGTAGCCCGTGCCAAAGTCGTCGACGGCCAGGTGGATGCCCAGCTGGCCCAGGCGGTGCAGCGTGTGGGTGTCGGCCTCCACGTTTTCCATCAGCACGGTCTCGGTCAGCTCGATCTCCAGGCGGTGCGCGGGCAGCTTTTCCTCGCGCAGGATGTCCATGACGCACTCAAGGAACTGCGGGTCGCCCAGCTGCCGCGCCGAGATGTTCACCGCCACGCGCAGCGACAGCGCGGGGTCCCAGGCTGCGGCATCGCGGCAGGCGGTGCGCATCACCCAGTAGCCCAGCGGCACGATGAGCCCGCAGTCTTCGGCCACCGACACGGCCTCCAGCGGCGACACCACGCCCAGCTCGGCGTGCGTCCAGCGCAAGAGCGCCTCGGCGCCCACCACGGTCTCGCTGCCCGCCGACACCAGCGGCTGGTAGTGCAGCGCCAGGCCCTTGCCATGCGCCAGCTCCGCGCGCAGCGCGTGCTCGATGGCCTGGCGGCGCACCACGGCCTGGTTCATCGAGGCCTCGAACCGCACGCAGCGGTTCTTGCCCATTTCCTTGGCGCGGTACATGGCCGTGTCGGCGTTGCTCACCAGTGCGTCCATGTCCAGCGCATCGTCCGGAAAGTTGGCGATGCCGGCGCTGCAGGTCACCGTGACCTGCTGGCCCACTTCGGTGTACGGCGCGCGGAAGACGCCCACGATGCGCTGGCCATACCGGTCGAGGGACAGGTCGTCGATGTCCAGGCGCAGTATGAGCGCGAACTCGTCGCCTCCGAGCCGCGCGATGGCATCGCCCGAGCGCACCACCGATTGCAGGCGGCGCGCCACCTGGCGCAGCAGGCCGTCGCCCGCCGCATGGCCGAAGGTGTCGTTGAGCGTCTTGAAGTTGTCGAGGTCGATGTAGATCAGGGCCACCCGGCTGCCCAGCGCTGCAGCGCGCTCGATCTCGGCCGCAAGCCGGGCATTGAAGGCATGGCGGTTGCCCAGGGCCGTGACGGCGTCGGTGTGCGCCAGGGTGTTCAGCCGGTTTTCGGCGTCGCGCACCGCAGCGCGGCTGCGCAGCACCATCACCGTGGCCAGGCCCATCACGCAGCCGGCCACCAGCAGTGCGCCCGCAAACCGGATCGCCAGGCGCTGGTGCACCGCACTCATCGATTTGCGCAGATAGAGCGTGCCGCTCACCGCGCCGGGCGCCGTGACGTGCCGGGTGATCTCCAGCACGCGAAATCCCGCGCGCTCGGTGTCAGCCTCCATGCCCAGCAGCGACAGCGTGGTGGGGAAGTCGGGGTCGCGCTCGCGCACGTAGTGGGCAAACAGCACGCCGTCCGCGTCGTACACCCCGGCGCCCAGCACCGTGGGCGAGGCCTTGAGCGCCCCCAGGATCTCGTTGGCGGTGTGGGCATCGGCAAACACCAGCGCGGCGGAGACGTTGTCCGCCACGATGGCGGCTTCCACGCGGCTGTCCTGCAGCATGGCCTTGCGGCTGCTCCAGTAGTCGATGGAGGTGGTGGCCAACACCACGGTCAAGAGCGCCAGCCCCGCCGCCAGAATGCCTGTGAACACCAGCCGCGATGACAGGTGGGCGGCTGCGGCCACCGTGCCATCCCCGCGAGGCGCGGCGGCGGGCGCGGCGGACGCCGAAGCAGACGCAGGAGCAGCAGACGCCGCAGACGCCCCGTTGAGGCGGCTTGCCGCATCGTGCTGTTGTGGGGCATTCGGTGTCATGGCCAATCCCTGCCTGCAAGCCTCAGCGGCCCGGCTTGGCCAGCCGCAGCAGGCGCGAACTCACGGTGAGGCCGGCGCGCGCCGTGGCCTCGGTGCGGATGCCGAACGCAATGCGTCCGTCCTGCTGAAACAGCGTGATCATGATCTCCGGACCGGCAAACGTGAGCTCGTCGGCCACCGTGAGCACGCCGTGGTCGGGCGGCAGGCTGCGCAGCGCCGCCAGCACCGGCTCCACGTCGCTGTTGTGCAGCACGGCGATCCGGCATTCGCGCAGGGCGCCCGTCTCCAGCAGCTTCACGCGGATGGGCTGCTGGTTGCGTGCGGGCTTGCCCTCCAGCGCGGTCAAAGCGCGCTTGAGCGGGCTGAAGGGCGAGACGCAGATGGTCCATGCGCCTGCGGGCGCTGCCGTGGGCATGGGCCATTCGATGAACTGGATGAAGTTGAAGATGTAGGCCGCCTTGAGGTCGAGTTCGCCCACGGCGTCGCTCGCGCGCGCAGCCGTGCCCATCGCGCAGAGGATCGCGATCAGCGGGGTGCACAGCACAGTGGACAACGTGGTGCGCAGGCGCAGGGCGGCGGGCATGGGCTCAGAACCGGTAGGTCAGCTTCACGCGGTAGGTCCGCCCGTTCTGGCGGATCGCTTCTTCGCGGATCTCGAACGAGGCCGGGTCTGCGTAGCGGCGGTCCAGCAGGTTGTAGATGCCGAAGGACGCGTCGACCTGCGCCCAGCGCATGGACACCGTGAGGTTGGTCACCACGTGCGCGGGCAGGCGCCTGCCTTGCAGCGTGTAGCGCGGGCCCATGCCGACCGCCTCCACCGCATAGCGGCTCGCGGCCCAGGGCGACCCGGCCGTGCCGGGCAGCGCGTCCGACCATTGCAGCTTGAGCAGGTGCTCGGGCGAATTGGTGAGAGCGGCCTGGGTTGCGGCATCGCGCGCGCGCTGCCAGCCGTACACCGCGCGCAGCCGCGCCTGGGGGCCAAAGCGCTGCTCGGCCTCGGCCTCCAGGCCGTGCACATGCACGCCCCGCGCGTTCTGAAAGGTCAGCCGGTCCGGCACCGGCGCATCGGCCAGGGTGATCAGGTCCTTGACCACCGAGCGGAACACCGTGACCAGCAGGCGCGTGGAGCCGCCGGTGGCGTGCTCCAGCGCCAGCTCGGTCGTGCGCACCCGCTCCGGCCGGATGGGGGCGGTATCCACCACGCCGCCAGGAATGTCCACCCGGTAGTCGCGCTCATACGCATTGGCCGCGCGAAACGCCGTGCCGTGCAGCACCTTGAGGGCCGTGTGGGGGTTCCACCAGTACACCAGCCCCAGGCGCGGGTGCCATGCCCCCGCGTTGCCGCTTTGGCGCCCCCACCGTACACCGGCGTGCAGGGTGATGTCCGGCCGCAGCGCGAACTCGTCCTGCACAAACACGCCCAGGGCATGGCCGCTGCGCTGCGTGTCCAGATACGGCATGGATTGCGCTTCGGCATCGAAATTGCGCTGCCGGATGGACGCGTCGCGGCGGTAGTCCATGCCCCACGACAGCTTGTGGCGCGCCAGCGCGGTGCTCACCCACTGCCATTCGGTGCCCCACCATTGCCCGGTGCTCACGTCGTGGTTCAGGGTGACCGGGGGGTAGTCGTACACGTAGTCGCCCACGAACCGATAGCGGCCCGCATGGATGCGGCCGCTGAAGGACAGGCGCGGCGAAAGATCGGTGGCGTATTCCGCCGCCAGCCGCGTGCTGGTGTCGGTGATGCGCGACCGTGCATCGTTGAACACCTGCGAGAAAGCCGCCGTGGGAACGCCCTTGTGGCGCTCGCCATGGGCCAGGGTCAGCCCCAGGCCGTCGCGGCTCCAGCGCGCAAACAGCTGCGTGCTGCGGTCATGGTCCAGCCCCTGGGCCATGCCGTGGTGGGTGGCGGGCGTGTCGAAGGACGGGTAGTAATGGTCGGCCCCCCGGGTGGTCGACCGGGTGAGGGCCACCAGCCAGTCGCCGCCGTGGCGGTCGACCGTGCCCAGCGAAAAGCGCAACCGCGCGGCGCCGTGGCTGCCGGCCTCGGCGCTGACCTGCGGGCCCGAGAGATCGCGGCCGTTGCGCGTGATGACGTTGATGACACCGAACAGGGCGTTGGCCCCATACACCGCCGAGCCGGGCCCGGGGACGAATTCCACGCGCTCGACCAGGTCCAGGTCGATGGGGAAATCCGTCCCGATGGCAGCCAGGTCGTACAGGTTGTCGTTGAAGCGCACCCCGTTGACCAGCAGCAGCACCCGGGTGTTGTAGTCGCCTGGCGTGGCAAAGCCGCGCAGGCCCAGGTAGTGGTAGCTGCGGTCATACGACACATACAGCCCGCGCATGCTGGCCAGCACCTCGCCCAAGTGTCGATAGCCGAACACCCGGATGTCCTCGGCCGTCACCACGCTCACGGCGGCGGGGGCCTCCAGCGCGGTCTGCGAGTAGCGGCTGGCGGTGGACACCCGCATCTGCATCAGCTGCTCCAGGGGCGCGCGGGCGAATTCCGATCCAGTATAGACAGCAGATGTATCAATTTGTATTGGGGGAATCCGCACGCGAAGGGGGTGAAAAAAATGGGGCCCGAATGTCACCCCACCTGTCGAAATGGCCCGGGCCCGTTCGTCGTACAGGTGAAGGCCGAAAGCGCAGCAGGCCCTCAGCAACTTCCAACCCCCCATATGGAGACCCCCATGCGATTCATGATCATCATCAAGGCCACTTCCGAATCCGAGCAGGGCTGCATGCCCGGCCCCGCGCTGATGGCCGAAATGGCCCGCTACCACGAGGAGCTGGCCCGCGCCGGCGTGCTGCTCGACGGCAGTGGCCTCAAGCCCAGCGCGCAAGGCTGGCGCGTGCGCTATGGCGCGGACGGGCGCACCGTCACCGACGGCCCGTTCACCGAGACCAAGGAGCTGATTGCCGGCTACACGCTGATCCAGGTGCGCACCCGCGAAGAGGCGCTGGAATGGACGCGCCGGTTTCCCAACCCGCGCGGCGAAGGGCTGGACGCCGAGATCGAGGTGCGCCAGCTGTTCGAGATGGAAGACTTCGCCGGGGTGGACGGCGTGGAGCAGTTCAGCGAACTGCAGGCGCGGCACGGCTGAGGCGCGCCCTCCCAGCACCGGTTTGTTTGCACACCGCAAGGACTCCTTCCATGCTCAAGACCATTGCCCTCATCCTGCTGGCCGCCCTGGGGCTGCTGCTGGCCTATGCCGCCACGCGGCCCGACACCTTCCGCGTGGAGCGCAGCCGCGTGATTGCGGCCCCGCCCGAACGCGTGTTCGGCCTGATCCACGACCTGCGCCAGTTCAACACCTGGAACCCTTACGAACGCAAGGACCCGGCCCTCAAGGGCGAATACAGCGCCACCACGGCCGGCCCCGGCGCACGCTACGCCTGGCAGAGCGACAAGGTGGGCACGGGCAGCATGGAGATCGTGGACGCCACGGCGCCGCATCGGGTGGACATGAAGCTCGACTTCGTCGCGCCCTTCGAAGCCCACAACCGGGCCGAGTTCACGCTGCAGCCCGAAGGCGCGGGCGCCACGCGCGTCACCTGGGCGCTGCATGGCCCCGTGCCCTACCTGGCCAAGATCGCGCACCTGTTCTTCAACATGGACCGCATGGTGGGCCAGGACTTTGAAGATGGCCTGGCCTACCTGCAGGCGGTGGTGCAAAAGCCGGCGGGGTCGTAGCCGCTTTCAAACCCCTTTGCCAAAACCACCGCTTCCCCTTACCTTCCCCATTCCCGGAGACTGACAAGATGCACCAACAAATCTTTGTGAACCTGCCCATCGAGAACATGGCCCGCTCGCAGGCCTTCTTTCGTGCCCTGGGCTACAGCTTCAACCCCGACTTCACCAACGACCAAGGCGCCTGCCTGGTCACGGGCGACAACCTGTTTGTGATGCTGCTGGTCAAGGACTTCTACCAGACCTTCACCGCCAAGGCGATTGCCGACGCGCGCGCCACCTCCGAGGTGCTGGTGTGCTTCTCGTGCGACAGCCGCGACGCCGTCGACACCCTGGTCGACAAGGCCGTGGCCGCGGGCGCCACCGAGCCCCGCCCGGCGCAGGACCTGGGCTTCATGTATTCGCGCAGCTTTGACGACCTGGACGGCCACACCTGGGAATACGTGCACATGGTGGATGCCAGCAAGGCACTGGGCTGAGAGGCGGTGGACGCATACGCCGGACCCATGCCCACCTTCCAGATCGTGAAGTGAAACCCCCTGCCCTGCCCGACCGCGAGGCGCTGCACCGCACCATCGACTCGGTGTGGCGCATCGAGGCCGCACGCATCATCGCCAGCGTGGCGCGCATGACGCGCGACGTGGGCCGCGCCGAGGAGCTGGCGCAGGACGCGCTCGTGGCCGCGCTCGAGCACTGGCCCGCCACCGGCCTGCCCGCCAACCCCGCCGCGTGGCTGATGACCACCGCCAAGCGCCGCGCCATCGACCACCTGCGCCAGCAGGCCATGCAGGCGCGCGAGCACGAGGCGCTGGGCGCCGACCTGGAGGCGCTGGAGGCGCACCAGGCCCCCGACGTGGTGGACACGCTGGTCCAGGCCGAGCAGGACGACATCGGCGACGACCTGCTGCGCCTGGTCTTCACCGCCTGCCACCCCGTGCTGTCCACCGAGGCGCGCGTGGCGCTCACGCTGCGGCTGCTGGGCGGGCTCACCACGGGCGAGATCGCGCGCGCCTTTCTGGTGCCCGAGCCCACGGTGGCCCAGCGCATCGTGCGCGCCAAGCGCAGCCTCACCGCCGCGCACGTGCCCTTCGAGGTGCCCGGCGCCGCCGAGCGCGCGCCGCGCCTGGCCTCGGTGCTGGAGGTCATCTACCTCATCTTCAACGAAGGCTACGCCGCCACCGCGGGCGACGACTGGATGCGCCCGGCCCTGTGTGGCGAAGCGCAGCGCCTGGTGCGCGTGCTGGCCCGCCTGGTGCCGGACGAACCTGAGGTGCTGGGCCTGGTGGCGCTGCTGGAGATTCAGGCCTCGCGCCTGCCCGCGCGCACCGATGGTGCCGGCCAGCCCGTGCTGCTGATGGACCAGGACCGCGCGCGCTGGGACCCGTTGCTCATCCGCCGCGGCCTGGCCGCGCTCGACCAGGCCGAGCAGCTGGCCCGCGCCGGCAAGCCCTGGGGGCCGTATGCGCTGCAGGGCGCGATTGCCGCCTGCCACGCGCGCGCGCTGCGCGCCGAAGACACCGACTGGCACCACATCGTGGCGCTGTATGACGCACTGCTGCAGGTGTCGCCCTCGCCCGTGGTGGCCCTGAACCGCGCCGTGGCCGTGGGCATGGCGCTGGGGCCCGCCGCCGCGCTGCCGCTGGTGGATGCGCTGGTGCAGGACGCGAGCCTGCAGCATTACCACTGGCTGCCCAGCGTGCGCGGCGACCTGCTGGCCAAGCTGGGCCGTGCCGCCGAAGCGCGCGCCGCGTTCGAGCAGGCCGCGCAGCTCACGCGCAACCTGCAGGAGCAAAGCCTGCTGCGCGCCCGCGCGGCGGCACTGCACGCTGGCACGGCCGAGCCTTCGGCGCCAGAATCCGGGCACACGTCCACCGCCTGAAAACTCCGCCATGTCCACCACCCTGCCTGACGAACCTGTTTTTCCGCTGGAAGGCGGCTGCACCTGCCGCCATGTGCGCTTTCGCATGGAGACCGCGCCGCTGTTCGTGCACTGCTGCCACTGCCGCTGGTGCCAGCGCGAAAGCGGGGCCTCGTTTGCATTGAACGCCATGATCGAGGCCGACCGCGTGGCCCGCCTCACCGGCACGGTGGAGGTGGTCGACACCCCGTCGGAAAGCGGCCTGGGCCAGAAGGTGGCGCGCTGCCCGCACTGCCATGTGGCCCTGTGGAGCCACTATGCGGGGGCGGGGCCGCTGGTGGCCTTTGTGCGGGTGGGAACGCTCGACACGCCCGACGCCTTGCCGCCGAATGTGCACATCTTCACCGCCTCCAAACAGCCCTGGGTGCAGCTGCCACCGGGCACACCGGCCGAGCCGCAGTATTACGACCGCGAGGCCCTGTGGCCCGCCGCGAGCCTGGCGCGCCGCAAGGCGCTGCTGCCGCGCATCGCGGCCTACCGCGCAGCCCGGGGGCTGGACCCTGCGTAGGCTGCGGCTGCTTCGCCGGTGCCGGGTCGACAGGCGCTGCGCTGCGCGTTCTGCCGCTACGCGCGCCGGTGTTACATCCGCTTCGCTTTCGACTTGTGGTTCTTCGATGGCGGCCTGGCCGACGCCTTGGGCGCCAAACCCAGCGCAGCCCGCGCCAGGGCATCGGCTTGCGTGTTGCGGTGGCGCGGCACCCAGACCAGCTCCACGCCGGCAAAGGGCTGCAGTGCGCTGCGCACGGCGTCCACCAGCGGTGCCAGGCGCACGATGGGGGCCCCGGGCTGCGGGCCCAGCTGCTGCACCAGCAGGCTGCTGTCACTGACCACGCGCAGCCGGGCTGGCGTGGCCTCGGCCTCGGGTGGTGCTGCCGTCAGCCACTGCAGCGCGGCCAGCAGCGCGCGCAGCTCGGCCTCGTTGTTGCAGCCGGTGAAATGGGTGGCTTGCGAGATCTGGTGGCGCACCACGCCATCGGGGCCGGTCAGCACCGCCCCCAGGCCCATGCGCCCCGGGTTGGGCACGGCGCTTCCGTCGCAGTGGATCACCCAGGGGGCGGGGGCGCCGGTGATGGCGGCATCGGCGGGCGGTGCGCCCCGGCCGGTCACTTGTAGTAAGCCTCGACCTTGCCCTTGAGCTTGATCATCAGCGGCTGGCCCCTGCGGTCCACCGTCTTGCCGGCGGGCACCTTCACCCAGCCCTCACTGATGCAGTACTCCTCCACGTCGCTGCGCTCCTTGCCGTTGAAGCGGATGCCGATGTCATGCTCGAACACGGCGGGCACGTGGTGCGGGCTGCGGGGGTCCACCGACAGGTGGTCGGGCAGCGCGGGCGGGGTGGTGTTGGTGGTGGTGGCGGACGGGTGGATGGCGTCGGTCATGCAGAGAAAGGCCGTGTGGCGTCGTCAAGAAAAAGAAAGGCGGAAAGCAGAGATTTTCCGGGATCTGGCGCCCGCCCCCTTTGCCAAGGCCCTACCGGCCCAGCGGCGCCACACCGATGAGCCAGGCGTGGCCCCAGAACGCAAAGCCTGCCCAGGCGGCCGCGCCCACCAGCACCGCCGCCGTTGTGCCGGCGGCTGTGCCTGGCGCACGCGCAAGGTTCTGGGCGCGGTCGCGTTGCCGCGCGGCCCGAAAGCTGAACACCGCCCACAGCAGAAAGCTGCCAAACAGCAACACGTCGGCCAGGTTGCCGTTGGACAGCAGGTGCGCCAGCGCCCACACCTTCACCGCGATCACCATGGGGTGGCGCAGCCGCGCCTTGATCGCGTTGCGCGGCACGTAGGCGGCGGCCAGCAGCACGAAAGCGATGAGCGTGAGCAGGGCCGCTGCGTGGCGCATGCCGGTGGGCGGTGCCCACAGCACCACCGGCTGCTGCCGCGCCAGCCCGTAACCCCATACGATGAGCGCCAAGCCCACGGCAGACACCAGCGAATACAGCCCCTTCCAGCCGCCCTCGCCCAGTGTGCCGAGCATCTGCGCGCGCCACCCCTCGGCCACGATGCGCACCGAATGCACACCCAGAAAAAGCACCAGTCCCAGCACCAGAAACAGCATGGCCCAACCTTTCATCGCAGTGGTGAATGGAGCGAGCGCGCGCCCCGCCCGGGCCGCAGTATGCAGCAAGTATTGAATAAAAAGTGCCTTTAGCGCTTATCTGACAAGCGCAGCCAGCTATGAAAGTTGTAGCGAATCGACGGCGTGGCGCGCCAGCAGCGCGTCCACCTTGGGCTTTGCGCAGCGCTGCAGCAACTGCAGCAGCGCGTGGCTGGGGTCGGCCACGCGCCAGCGGGTGCGCAGGTCATGCTGCATGCGGCCAAGCAGCGCGGCCGCCATTTCGGCATCGGCCAACGCCCGGTGGGCCTGGCCCGTGCGCGGCAGGCCGTGGTAGTCCACCAGCGTGCCCAGCTTGTGGCTGGGCGCCTGCGGGTACAGCCGCCGCGACAGCAGCACCGTGCAGGCAAACGGCTGCGGTGCCTGCAGCCCGGCCAGTGCCAGCTCGGCCTGCCAGAACTTGCTGTCGAACGCCGCGTTGTGCGCCACCATGGGCGCGTCGCCCACAAAGCGTGCAGCGTCACGCATCACCTGCGCCGCATCGGGCGCGGCGGCCACCATCGCGTTGGTGATGCCCGTGAGCTGCGTGATGAAGGGCGGGATCCACGCGCCGGTCCGCATCAGGCTCTGGAACCGGTCCACCACCCGCCCGTTTTCCAGCAGCACCACGGCGACCTCGGTCGCACGAGCACCCTGGCCGGGCGAGATGCCCGTGGTTTCAAAGTCGATGACGGCGATGGGCGGCATGGGCCCGCATTGTGCCGCGACAGGCCCGCCATCGCGGCCGCCCGTTGCGGGCAGCGGGCGTCGTTCGCTCAGGACAGCGTCAGTTCCTTGTGTTCGCCCAGGTTGCGCGGCGGCTCGCCGGTCATCGCCGCCTTGGCCATCTTGAACAGCTGCACCATCTTGCTCTCGTCCACGTCCCAGTATTCGGCGTGGCGAATGCGCACCGCCAGCAGCGCCAGGTCCGGGTCCGTCACACCGCCCGGAAACCACGCCTTGGCCATGGGCGACCACAGCGCTTCCTTCTTCGCACGGTCTTCCACAAAGCGCGCCTGGCCCGACAGCGACACATAGCTGTCGTCATCAGGGTTGGCATAGGACACGTTGACCTCGCCATCGGTGAGCAGCCGCTCATACAGCTCGCCCGAGCGCGGGATGAAGAAGAACAGCTCGTTGTGCTCGTCCATCTGCTTGTTCTGCGTGGTCAGCGGGTGCGCGTGCAGCATGCCCGTGGCGGTGCGGTGCGTGAGCATGCCGAAGCGAATGTCCTTGATGAGCTTCCACAGGGTCTCGTGGGCGGTCGGGTCGTGTTGCATGAGGGGTCTCCAGCGGGGTGATGCGCCAGCCCCGCAAGCGATGTGTTCGCCATCGGCGCGGCCCGGGGGGCCACAGGGGGGCTGGCAATGTGTAACCCACTGTAGGCGCCGAGACATGCGGGCTGCGTCGGCAGGCAGCGCGGCAAGGCGTGGGGGTTTGTCCGACAGGTGCTGGGCCAGCCTGCTCTACGCAGAGCCCGAATCGAAGTTATTCAATGCTTCGGTGACCGCAAGCTCCAATGCCGGCAGGTCATCGCGAATCGTCTTGAACAACACTTCGTGCGCTACATGCTCGTACCCGTGAGCCAGTATGTTCCGAAGCCCGATGACCTGGCGCCAAGGAATCTCCGGCAGCCTTGCGGCAGTGGCCGCGTCTACGCGGTACGCGGCTTCGCCCAGGTTGATAAACAGCTTCTCGACAGCGAGACAAAGGACCCGCTGGGCCTCAAACGCCTGCACAGTCAATGGGGGGGCGACGAGGCTGCGTAGCTCGCGAACAAAACCCAGCATGTCCGCCAGATGCGCGGGAGTGCGGTCCATCGTCATTGGTACAACGCGCGCAGTTGGGGTTCAATGGCTCTGCGGCGATACGGGTTGTCCAACACCGACGGAAACGCCATGTCGATCCGGCGTCCGCCAAATGCTGTCGACAACTCGTCCTGCATGTTCACCAGCCCGAAACCGCTGGGTGCTTCGCCGGGTATGAACTCGATCAGGAGATCCACGTCACTGTCGGGCCGCTCCTGGTCTACCGCGGCGGAGCCAAACATCTGCATTCTTCGCACGTGATAGCGTCGGCAGATGTCAGCGATCCGGGCATGGAGCAAAGGGCTGATGTGCATGGCGGAATTATGTGCTGGTCTGGCGCTCACCCCGCCGCCCTCTGCACCAGCGCAAACGGCGGCAGCCCCTTCAGCAGCCGCTGCCCGTAGCTGGTGCGCACCAGGCGCTTGTCGTAGCAATACACATGCGCCTGGTCCTCCTCGGTGCGGATGGCGCGGCCCACCCACTGCGCCAGGCGGATGGCCGTGGCTGGCACCACCAGCTCGCTGAACGGGTCGCGCCCCACGGCACGCAGCCATTCGGCGCGGGCCTCGCCCACGGGGTCGTCGGGCGGGGCGAAGGGCAGCTTGGTGATGAAGACCGATTCGCACAGCCGCCCCGGCAAATCCAGCCCCTCGCCAAACGACTGCATGCCGAAGATGACCGAGGGCTCGCCACTGTCCACCCGCTCGCGGTGGCGTTTGAGCAGCTGCGTGCGCGGCAGCGCGTTCTGCACCAGCACCACGCTGCGCATGGCCGTAGGCAGCGCGTCCACGGCCTGGCGCATCTGCTCGCGCGAGGTGAACAGCACCAGCGCGCCGTATTCCACGCGGGCGATGTCGTGCAGCAGCGCATCGACCATCTCGGTGGTGAACTGCGCGGCGTTCTTCGGGTCTGCGTGCGTCTCGGCGGTGATCAGCGTGCCCTGCGCGGCGTAGTTGAAGGGACTGGGCACTTCCAGCGTGGTGGCGGCATCATCGCCGTGCAGGCCGGCCTCGCGCAAGAAGAAGTCAAAGTTGCCGCAGCTCGTCAATGTGGCCGATGTGAGCACCGCGCCGCGCACGGCGCTCCACAGGTGCGTGCGCAGCGCGCTGCCGGGCAGGATGGGGCTGGCATGCGCCTTCACCACGATGAAGTCGCCATCCACCTCCAGCGTGAACCACTTGGACGCGGGCACCGCGCCTTCGGGCGCATCCTGCAGCAGCAGCTGCGCCGCGGCGTGCAGCTCTTCCAGGCGCGGCGCCAGCATGCCGATCTGCGCGTACAGCGTGGACAGGCGCCGGGCCTCGTCGGGCTTGTCGCGCATCTCGGCGCGCAGGGCCTTGCTGATGGCGCGCAGGGCTTCGAGGAAGCCTTCCGCGCTGGCCGCCAGCAGGCCCAGCGGCGCAATCAACGGCGCGGGCAATTCGCCCCGTGGCACCCGCACGCGCGCCGGGCCCCAGGTGTCCCTCTGGCTCTTGAGCGCCTCGCCATACACATCCATCACGATGCGCGCCAGGTCCTGCAGCGTCTGGCGCAGCTGGGCTGAATGTTTGGGGATGTCGGCAATCTCCTCCACCTCCAGCAGCGCGCCGATGCGCAGGCCCCGGCTGGCCAGGCGCTCGATCCAGGTGATGCGCGACAGGTCCATGCTGCAGGCAAACTGCTGCAGCGCCGTGGCGGGCAGGTGGTGGGCCTCGTCCAGCACCAGCAGGCAGTTGTCCAGCTCGGGCAGCACGCGCGCGCCCAGCGACGACAGAAGCAGGTCGTGGTTGGCCACGATCACCTGCGCGCCCACCAGCTCCTTGCGCTTGTCGTAGTAGGTGCACTGGCTGAACGCCGGGCAGTGCTTGCCAGTGCACGACGCGCCCTCGGCCGCCACGGGGCTCCACACCTCGGGTTCGGGGGGCGTGTCCAGGCTGTCGCGGTCGCCGTCCCAGGCGCCTTTCGACAAGGTCTGCGCCATCGTGGAATAGAACTGGATGCGCGCCTCGGTCTCATGCCGGGGCCGCTTGGCGCGGGCGGCGGCTTCTTCCTCGGCAAACAGGTCGTCGTCGGCTTCTTCCTCGGCCTCGCCCGTGCCCGCCAGCCGGTCGAGCTTGAGCTTGCACACATAGCGCCCCCGCCCCTTGGCCAGCGCAAACTTGAACGGCTGCGGCAGCCGCGCGGCCAGCGCGGGCAGGTCCTTGTGCACCAGTTGCTCCTGCAGCGCCACCGTGGCCGTGGAGATCAGCACCCGCGTGCCCCGCGCCAGCGCCAGCGCAATGGCGGGCGCGCAATAGGCCAGCGACTTGCCCACCCCGGTGCCGGCCTGGATCACGGCAATGGCGCGTGTGGGCGCGGTCTCGCCCGTTTCGTCATCCACCTTGCCCAGCGTGGCGCGGCTGAAAGTGTGCGCCACCTGCTCGGCCATCCGCCGCTGGCCAGGGCGGCTGCGAAAACCCTCGGTGGCGTTCACCACCGCATCGAAAGATTCAAGGGCCTGCGCGGCCCATACCTGTTGAGACATACAGTGTGAGTGTCGCATGCTTGCACTGCGCGCCGTGAGTGCACCGGCGGCAAGGGGGCGGGTGGGCAGTGCAGCTTGCATTGACCTTCCAGCGTCACCAGATCATTCCATGCACCCGCACCGACGTGGGACGCGCGCCTACAGCGCGGCGGGGATGGACCGGGTAGCGTAGGGGCTCCGCAGCGGTTGGCGTGCTGCCCCTGGCAGGACACCCCGCCAAGCCACAAGACTGCAATGAGCCAGAAGAGGTTGATTCCCATGACCACATCACCCCCCCGTCCGACCGAGGACCACGTCGTCCCCTCCGCCCCCATTCCCGCGCGCACCGAGCGGCGCGTCAGCACCACGCAGCCGCAGGGCTCGCCTGACGGTGGCCCGGAAGACCTGCAGGGGCCCGAAGGGCGTTTGCCGCACGAGCGGGACCAGTCGGTCGACATGACCGACGGTGTGCGGCACCCCGAGGTGGAGCAGGCCTATGAAGACGTGAAGCGGGGCCTGCAGGACACGGACCGGGGCCCGCCGGCCGACAAGGCGTATCAGACGCAAAAGGGGTGAACGTCCCCCGCCCGAAGCCTGCAGGCCGTGGCGCACGGGGGCCACAGCCGGCCGACAATGTGCCTGGTGTACTGCAAAATCAATAGCTGCAAATGTAGATACAGCAAGCGGTGAGCGGCATTTTTACCAATATCCTGCCGTCATCCCCGCTCGCGCAGCGCCCGCTCGATGCGGTCGCGCCGCACCGTGGTCTTGGGCACCTTGAAGGGGAACCACATACGCACGTCGTCCTCCAGGCCGATGCCGTGCATGTAGTTGTAGATGGCCTTTTTCAGACCCGCGCCCAGCGCGTCGTGGTCCACGCCCGTGGGGTCGGTGAACGCTACGTCGTTCTTGGCGAAGCCGCCCGGTGGCAGCGGGGCCAGCGTGATGCCGTATTCGTCGGGGTTCTGCCCCACGGGCGAGTGCACGGTGCAGGCAAAGCGGTGAAAAAAGCCGCTCTGGATGCAGCCATTGGCGAACAGCTGGCGCACGTATTCGAGCGCGTCCACCGTGTCCTGCACCGTCTGCGTGGGAAAGCCATACATAAGGTACGCATGCACCAGCATGCCGGCGTCGGTGAAGGCCCGCGTCACGCGCGCCACCTGGTCCACCGACACGCCCTTTTTCATCAGGTTCAAGAGCCGGTCCGACGCCACCTCCAGGCCGCCCGAGATGGCGATGCAGCCGCTGTCGGCCATCAGCTCCGCCAGTTCGGGGGTGAAGGTTTTTTCAAACCGCACATTGCCCCACCAGCTGATGCCGGCGTTGCGGGCGATCAGCTCGGTGGACAGTGCCTTGAGCGCCTTGGGCGGCGCGGCCTCATCCACGAAGTGAAAGCCGGTCTGCCCCGTCTCGCGCACGATGGATTCGATGCGGTCGGCCAGCACGCTGGCGCTCGCGCCTTCGTAGCGGCCGATGTAGTCCAGGCCCACGTCGCAGAAGCTGCACTTCTTCCAGTAGCAGCCGTGCGCCACGGTCAGCTTGTTCCAGCGCCCGTCGCTCCACAGCCGGTGCATGGGGTTGAGCATGTCCAAGAGCGACAGGTAGCGGTCCAGCGGCAGGCCGTCCCAGGTGGGCGTGCCCACCTCGGCGAAGGCCACATCGGCTTCCATCAGGTTGATGTACTGCACCTGGCCCGCGTCATCGCGGATAAACGTGCGCACCAGCCGCTGCTGGCCGCGCCGGCCTTCCAGGTGCTCCAGCAGCGCCAGCAGCGGGCGCTCGCCGGCGTCCAGCGTCACGAAGTCGAAGTGGTCGAACACGCGCGGGTCGGCCAGCTCGCGCAGTTCGGTGTTCACAAAGCCGCCGCCCAGCACGGTGGCGATGTGCGGCCAGCGCGCCTTGATGGCCTGGGCAATGCGGAAGGCCGCGTACACCGACCCCGGAAACGGCACCGACAGCAGCACCACCGTGGGCTGGTGCCGCTCGATGGCCGCGTGCGTGAGCTGCTGCAGCGCCGTGTCCACCAGCGTGGGTGGTGCGGCGAGGGCCTGTGCCAGCGGGTCGAATGTGGGCTGGCTGCCCGCCAATGATTCGGCATAGCGCACAAACTCGAAGCGCTCGTCCACCGCATCGCGCAGCACATCGGCCAGGTCGTTCAGGTACAGCGTGGCCAGGTGCTTGGCCTTGTCGGCCAGGCCCAGGGCGCCAAAGGCCCAGCCCAGCGGGTCGCCGCCTTCGTCGTCCACGTACACGTCCAGCGATGCAAAGCGCGGCCCCTCGGGCAGGTAGCCCCGGCCCGCGATGCGGTGCGCCAGCGTGCTGTCCCGCCCCTGCAGGAAGGCGATGGCCGGGCCGACGGTGGCGAGGTAGCGGTCCTGCTGCGCGGCAAAAGACTGCACGGCCGGGCTGCGGGCCGCCAGCGGCAGCGCGTCCACCCGCTCGGCCACGGCACCCAGCCCCTCGGGCGACAGCAGCTGCAGCACCAGGGCCAGCGCCAGGTCCTCCTGCACGGCCTGCACGCCGCGCGAGCGCAGAAAACCGGTGAGGTAGGCGGTGGAGGGGTACGGCGTGTTCAGCTGCGTCATCGGCGGGATGACGGCGAGCACGCGCGCTGGGGTAGTGGGCGCGTGGGGCGCGGTGGACGGCATGGCGGGCGATGGCAAAGGGAGCGCCCGGATTATCGGTCAGGGGGCTTGGTCAGGGGGTGCTGCCGGCATGGCCTGGGCGGCCCCCGTTCTTCAGTCCCTTAAGCCCGCACGGAGGGCGATGCGGGCGCGGCGGTGCGGCGGGCCCGCTTGGCCTGGTACATGGCCCGGTCGGCCGTGCGCAGGGCGTCTTCGGCCCGGTGGTCGGGGTGGGGGGGCATGGTGGCCACGCCCACGCTGGGGCCGCTGTAGTCCAGCGCGGGCCCGCCGGGCAGTTCAAAGCGCCCCTGCGTGGCCTGCGCGATGCGGCGCGCCAGGCCATCTTCGGCGGCGGCTGCGGTGTCCCCGCCATGGCGGCTGAGGCTGATCACCACGAACTCGTCGCCGCCCAGGCG
>NZ_JBMIRS010000061.1:0-26326 GCF_049198005.1 Paracidovorax sp. MALMAid1276
TGCCTGGCGACAACGTGTCGATCACCGTGAAGCTGATCAACCCCATCGCCATGGAAGAAGGTCTGCGCTTCGCTATCCGCGAAGGCGGCCGCACCGTGGGCGCTGGCGTCGTGGCCAAGATCATTGCTTAATTCTTAAGCAGAAAAGGAACTTGCCATCATGTCCAAGCAAAAAATCCGCATCCGCCTGAAGGCGTTTGACTACAAGCTGATCGACCAGTCCGCTGCCGAGATCGTCGACACCGCCAAGCGCACCGGCGCCATCGTCAAGGGCCCCGTGCCGCTGCCGACGCGCATGAAGCGTTTCGACATCCTGCGTTCGCCCCACGTCAACAAGACGTCGCGCGACCAGCTGGAAATCCGCACGCACCAGCGTCTGATGGACATCGTCGATCCTACGGACAAGACGGTGGACGCGCTGATGAAGCTCGACCTGCCTGCTGGCGTCGACGTCGAAATCAAGCTGCAGTGATCCCGAAGGCAGGCCCGAAAGGGGTCTGCCGGAAGGCCCGTAACGCGGACTTGCTTGAAAAAGCAGTCCGCGTTATACTTTAGGGCTTCGCCTTCTTTGCGCCCAAACTGCAAGGAATGGATGGCGGAGTTTTATTAACCTTCTTTCATGCGCTGGCGCGAGAGTGCTGAGCAAACGCTGAGGCCAATTGAAGTCGCAGCGGTGGAAGTTTTGGAGAAAACCAATGAGTCTGAGCAACTCCCTCGGGTTGCTGGGTCGCAAGGTGGGCATGATGCGTCTGTTCACCGATGATGGGGACGCAGTGCCCGTCACGGTGGTGGATGTGTCCAACAACCGCGTTACCCAGGTCAAAACCCAAGAGAACGATGGCTACGTGGCCCTGCAGGTCACGTTCGGTTCGCGCAAAGCATCGCGCGTGACCAAGCCCGAAGCCGGCCACCTTGCCAAGGCAGGTGTGGAAGCCGGTGAAATCATCCAGGAATTCCGCGTGACCGCTGAAACCGCCGGCAAGTATGCCGCCGGTGCTGCAGTGCCCGTGGCAGATGTCTTTGCCGTGGGCCAGAAGGTCGACGTGCAAGGCACCTCCATCGGTAAGGGCTACGCCGGTACCATCAAGCGCCACAACATGGCCTCGCAGCGCGCGTCGCACGGTAACAGCCGTTCGCACAACGTGCCAGGTTCCATCGGTATGGCACAGGACCCCGGTCGTGTGTTCCCCGGCAAGCGCATGACGGGCCACCTCGGCGACGTCACCAAGACCACGCAAAACCTCGATGTGATCCGCATCGACGAAGCGCGTCAACTGCTCTTGATCAAGGGCGCGATTCCGGGCTCCAAGGGTGGGTTCGTGACCGTGCGTCCCGCCATCAAGGCCAAAGCCTCCAAAGGAGCGAACTAATGCAGCTCGAACTCCTGAATGACCAGGGCCAAGGCGCATCCAAGCTGGATGTTCCCGAAACCGTGTTCGGTCGTGAATACAACGAAGATCTGGTGCACCAGATCGTGGTGGCCTACCAGGCCAACGCCCGCCAAGGCACTCGCGCCCAGAAGGACCGCGAGCAAGTCCGTCACTCGACCAAGAAGCCTTTCAAGCAAAAGGGTACGGGTAACGCACGTGCCGGTATGACTTCCTCGCCACTGTGGCGCGGGGGCGGTCGCATCTTCCCGAATCTGCCTGACGAAAACTTCAGCCAGAAGATCAACAAGAAGATGTACCGCGCAGGCATGTCCGCCATCCTGTCGCAACTGGCCCGCGAAGGCCGTCTGGCCGTGGTCGATTCGATCAAGCTCGACTCGCCCAAGACCAAGGTGCTGGCCGACAAGTTCAAGGCCATGAACCTGCAATCGGTGATGGTGATTGCCGATGAAGTCGACGAAAACCTCTACCTGGCTTCGCGCAATCTGGTGAACGTGCTCGTGGTCGAGCCGCGTTACGCCGATCCCGTGTCGCTGGTGCGTTTCAAGAAGGTGCTCGTCACCAAAGGGGCGATCGACAAGCTCAAGGAGATGTTCGCATGAGCCGCGTGAATCCTACCCCCGCAGAACGCAAGTTCGATGAAGGTCGCCTGATGCAGGTGCTGGTCGCTCCCATCGTGTCCGAAAAGGCCACCATGGCAGCCGAAAAGTCCAACGCCGTGACCTTCAAGGTGCTGCAGAACGCCACCAAGCCTGAAATCAAGGCTGCCGTTGAACTGATGTTCAAGGTCGAAGTGAAGGGCGTTTCTGTGGTGAACACCAAGGGCAAGACCAAGCGCTTTGGCAAGACCATGGGCCGCCGCGACAACGTTCGCAAGGCCTACGTGATGCTGAAGGAAGGTCAAGAGCTGAACCTGTCCGGGGAGGCTGCTTAATCATGGCCGTTATCAAGATGAAACCCACCTCGCCCGGCCAACGTGCCGTGGTGAAGGTTACGCGTGACCACCTGTACAAGGGCGAAGCCTACGCTGCGCTGCTGGAACCCCAGCACCAGAAGTCGGGCCGCAACAACAACGGTCACATCACCACCCGTCACAAGGGCGGTGGCCACAAGCACCACTACCGCGTGGTGGACTTCAAGCGCAACAAGGACGGCATTCCCGCCAAGGTCGAGCGCATTGAGTACGACCCCAACCGTACGGCCCACATCGCTCTGGTGTGCTATGCCGACGGCGAGCGTCGCTACATCATCGCTCCCCGCAACCTGGAAGTGGGCGCAACCCTGCTGTCCGGTTCGGAAGCCCCGATCCGCGCTGGCAACACGCTGCCGATCCGCAACATCCCCGTGGGTTCGACCATCCACTGCATCGAGCTCAAGCCCGGTGCCGGTGCACAGATCGCTCGCTCGGCCGGTGCTTCGGCAACCCTGCTGGCCCGTGAAGGCACCTACGCCCAAGTGCGCATGCGCTCTGGCGAAGTGCGCAAGATCCACATCGAATGCCGCGCCACCATTGGTGAAGTGGCCAACGAAGAGCACAGCCTGCGCCAACTGGGCAAGGCCGGTGTGAAGCGCTGGATGGGTATCCGCCCGACCGTTCGCGGCGTGGCCATGAACCCGGTGGATCACCCTCACGGTGGTGGCGAAGGCCGCACCGGCGAAGGCCGCCATGCAGTCGATCCTTGGGGCAATCTGACCAAGGGTTATCGCACCCGTAACAACAAGCGCACACAGATCATGATCGTGTCGCGTCGCAAGAAGTAAGGGGTAACAGATGACTCGCTCTCTCAAAAAGGGTCCATTTGTTGACCATCACTTGCTGGCCAAGGTCGAAAAGGCCGTTGCCACCAAGGACAAGAAACCAGTCAAGACCTGGTCGCGTCGCTCCATGGTTCTGCCCGAGTTCATCGGTCTGACCATCGCCGTGCACAACGGCAAGCAGCACGTGCCGGTCTATGTCACCGACCAGATGGTGGGCCACAAGCTGGGCGAATTCGCCCTGACGCGCACCTTCAAGGGTCACCCCGCTGACAAAAAAGCGAAGAAGTAAGGAACGACCATGTCTGAAACACGTGCAGTCCTCCGGGGCGTTCGTCTGTCGGTCGACAAGGGCCGTCTGGTCGCCGATCTGATCCGCGGCAAGAAGGTGGACCAAGCCCTGAACATCCTGACGTTCACGCAGAAAAAAGCTGCCGGTATCGTCAAGAAGGTGCTGGAGTCGGCCATTGCCAACGCCGAGCACAACGACGGTGCCGATATTGACGAACTCCGCGTCAAGACCATCTACGTAGAGCAAGGCACCACGCTCAAGCGCTTCACCGCGCGCGCCAAAGGCCGCGGCAACCGCATCAGCAAGCCCACGTGCCATGTGTACGTGACGGTGGGCAACTGAGGCCAAAGGAAGAATATGGGACAGAAAATCCATCCTACCGGCTTCCGCCTGGCCGTGAGCCGCAACTGGTCCAGCCGCTGGTACGCCAGCAACCGCGACTTCGCGGGCATGCTGGCCGAAGACATCAAGGTGCGTGAGTACCTGAAGGCCAAGCTCAAGAACGCCGCCGTGTCGCGCATCCTGATCGAGCGTCCTGCCAAGAACGCCCGCATCACGATCTTCTCGGCACGTCCTGGTGTCGTGATCGGCAAGAAGGGCGAGGACATCGAGAACCTGAAGAAGGAACTCGCTTCCCGCCTGGGCGTGCCCGTCGCAGTGAACATCGAAGAAGTGCGCAAGCCTGAAATCGATGCCAAGCTGATCGCCGACAGCATCACGCAACAGCTCGAAAAGCGCATCATGTTCCGCCGCGCCATGAAGCGCGCCATGCAGAACGCCATGCGTCTGGGTGCCCAGGGCATCAAGATCATGTCGTCCGGCCGTCTGAACGGTATCGAAATCGCTCGTACCGAGTGGTACCGTGAAGGCCGCGTGCCACTGCACACGCTGCGTGCGGACATCGACTACGGCACCTCCGAAGCCAAGACCACCTACGGTGTGATCGGCGTGAAGGTGTGGGTCTACAAGGGCGACACGCTGGGCCGCAATGACCTGCCCGCCGTGGAAACCCCCCGTCCAGACGAAGAGCGCCGCCCACGCGGTCCTCGCCGTGATGGCCGCCCAGGTGGCGACCGTGCCGGTGCAGGCCGTGGCCCACGTCGTCCTGTCGGTGGCAACACCGCACCGGCCGACGGCAGCGACAAGCCAGCAGAAGCTGGTGGCGCTGATAACAATGCCGTTAAGCGCGTACGCAAGGTCGCCGCGCCCGCTACAGCAGCGGACGGTAAAGGAGAATAAAGATGCTGCAACCTGCTCGCCGCAAATACCGCAAGGAGCAAAAGGGCCGTAACACCGGCGTCGCAACACGGGGTGCCTCCGTTGCGTTCGGTGACTTCGGCCTGAAGTGCACGGACCGTGGCCGCCTGACGGCCCGCCAGATCGAAGCCGCACGCCGTGCGATTTCCCGTCACGTGAAGCGTGGCGGCCGCATCTGGATCCGCGTGTTCCCGGACAAGCCAATCTCTACCAAGCCCGCAGAAGTGCGTATGGGTAACGGTAAGGGCAACCCCGAGTACTACGTGGCCGAAATCCAGCCCGGCAAGATCGTGTTTGAAATCGTTGGCGTGCCTGAAGAGCTGGCCCGCGAAGCGTTCCGCCTGGCTGCCGCCAAGCTGCCGCTGCGCACCACCTTCGTGACCCGCCACCTGGGCGCGTAATTCAGGAGAACAAGAAATGAAAGCTGCTGAACTGCGCCAAAAGGACGTCGCCGGCATCGAAGCCGAAATCAAGGCTTTGCAAAAGGCCCACTTCGGCCTGCGCATGCAGAAGGCTACGCAACAGTTGGCCAACACCAACACGCTGCGTACCACCCGCCGCGACATCGCCCGTGCAAAGACCATTCTTGCTGAAAAGCAAGCCGCCAAGTAAGTAGGAGCGAACATGACGGAAGCTAAAAAATCCCTCAAGCGCACCTTGGTTGGCAAGGTGGTCAGCGACAAGCGTCAGAAGACCGTGACCGTGCTGGTCGAGCGCCGTGTGAAGCACGAGCTCTACGGCAAGATCGTGGCCAAGTCGAGCAAGTACCACGCCCACGATGAAAAGGGCGAGTACAAGCTGGGCGACGTGATCGAAATCACGGAGAGCCGTCCGCTCTCCAAGACCAAGAACTGGGTGGCTACCCGCTTGGTGCAAAAGGCTGGCCTGCTGTAATGCAGCGTGCCCGTGCCGCCAGGGCCAAGACCCCAGGCGGCATTGCCCTCCAAAACGACCCACAATGTGGGTCGTTTTGCTTTGTGGGTCCTGATTTTTGCGGGCTTGGCAGCTGCCAGCGGTCGGCGCAGACGGCGCACAGCTTGCAAACGGCATCCATGCAACAACAAACTCTTTCCCCCGCGCATTCACGCATTACCTCAAGGAGATAGCAATGATCAAAGTCGGTGACACCCTGCCTGCCAGCACCCTGATGGAATATTCCGAAGTCGAAGGCGAGGGCTGCAGCATCGGCCCGAACCCCGTGGTGGTGGAGAAGGCCACGGCGGGCAAGACGATTGCCCTGTTCGCGCTGCCGGGCGCATTCACCCCCACCTGCTCGGCCAAGCACGTGCCGGGCTATGTGGAAAAGGCGGCCGACTTCAAGGCGGCCGGTGTCGATGAGATCTGGTGCGTGAGCGTCAACGACGCCTTCGTGATGGGCGCCTGGGCACGCGAGCAGAAGACCGCCGGCAAGGTCCGCATGCTGGGCGACGGCAGCGCGGCCTTTGCCCAGGCCACCGGCCTCACGCTGGACCTGACGAGCAAGGGCATGGGCCTGCGCAGCAACCGCTATTCGATGCTGGTCAAGGACGGCAAGGTGGTTGCACTGAACGTCGAGGCGCCAGGCAAGTTTGAAGTGAGCGACGCCGACACGCTGCTGGCGCAAGCCAAGGCCTGATGGCGCCAGGCTGAAGGGGCAATGTCGCGGCAGTCTTGCAGCGACATTGCTACTTTATTGGTAGCTGTCAGCGCTTTATGGATAAGCGCTGAAGCCCAAAAAACATCAAAAGATATCGGCCTTGAGGTAGTGCGCCCCCGCAATGGGGTTGTGGTAGTAGGGCGGAATCTCCTCGAACCCCAGGTCGGTATAAAGCGCACGCGCAGACTCCATGTCGTCCAGCGTGTCGAGCAGCACGCAGGCATATCCGGCGAGGCGGGCCTTGTCGAGGATGGCCTCGGCCAATTCGCGCCCCAGGCCGAAGCCGCGAAAGGCCTTGCGCACGAACAGCCGCTTCATTTCGCTCGCATTGGGATAGTCGGCGGAGTCCAGAGGGCGCAGCGCGCAGCAGCCCGCCACGGTGCCCTCCACCTCGGCCAGCAGCAAGGCGCCGCGCGGCTCGGCGTAGTCGCCCGGCAACTCCGCGAGCTCGCGGTCAAAGTCCTGGAAGCAGAGGTCCACGCCCAGCGCGCGGGCGTATTCGCGGAAGATCTCGCGGACTGCGTCCATGTCGGCGGGCGTCGCCGCGGTGCGCAAGGTGACGGAAGGCTTGTCCAAAACGGCAGGCAGGGAATGCAAAGGGAAGCCGCAGTGTAGCGAGTCCGCTCAGAACGACGCCGCGACGGCCGCGAGCGAGGACACCCACCACGCGAGCGCCAGGCTGAGCAGCAGCACCACCAGCGCCACCACGCGCATCGCCGCATCGTCGCGCGACGGTGCGGCGGGGGCCTCCAGGTGCTTGTCGCCGCTGAGCATGGGGCGCACCAGGCGCTGCCGGCGCACGACCACATAGAAAAGAATGGCCGCAATGTGCAGCCCCAAAAGGCCCAGCACCAGATACTGGCCTATCTCCTTGTGGTAGCCCGTGGCCTGCCCCACGACGGCATTGCTCACAAAGCGGGTGAGGGGACCGGCAAAGGCAATTTCATCGTCGCTGAGCAGCCCCGTCGCCACCTGGGCCACCAGCGCAGCCAGCAGGGCGAACACCGACAGCGCGCCCAGCGGGCTGTGGCCCACCCCGTCTTCTGCGTGGGGCGTGCCGCGCAGATAGCGCAGCAGCCGCCCGGGCGAATACACAAACGCCGCAAACCGCGACCAGCGCCCGCCGATCAGCCCCCACACGATGCGAAACACCAGCAAGGCCAGCACAAGGTGGCCCAGCCGAAAGTGCCACTCCATGGCATTGCCGCCCAGCTTCGCGGTGACCACCAGGCCCACCACGCTGGCGGCCAGCACCCAGTGAAAGAGGCGGGTGGGCAGGTCCCAGATACGGACGGTGTGGGGGGCGTTTTTCATGGCGGATGGGAGGGGGTGGGGGAGGGGCGCACGGGGTGCGGGACCAACGGGTGGGCAGCGCCCATTGTGCGCGAGCAAGGGTTCCTCCGGAAGCGCCGGTCATGCGCAAACGCCGCCAAAGGCGCATACTGCGTGGCGGTTTCTCCATTCCCCTCCCCACGACAAAAAAGGACGATCCCATGAAAGCAATCGCCGCGTTCACCCTTGCAGCCGCCGCGTTCACCCTGTCGGCGCCGGCATCCGCCCAGTTCGCCAAGCCCGAGGACGCCATCAAATACCGCCAGAGCGCGTTGTTCGTGATGGGCCAGCACTTCGGCCGCATCGGTGCCATGGCCAACGGCCGGGCGCCCTTCGACGCCAAGGCAGCGCAGGACAACGCAGAAGTGGTGGCCCAGATGGCGAAGCTGCCTTGGGCGGCGTTTGGCGCAGGCACCGACAAGGGCGCACCCACCAAGGCCCTGCCAGAAATCTGGACCGAGCAAGCGAAGTTCAAGGAGCACGCGGACAAGCTCGAAGCCGAGGCCGTCAAGCTGGCCGCCGCCGCCAAGACCGGCAACCTAGACAACCTCAAGGCCGCGTTTGGCGCCACAGCAGGCACCTGCAAAGCCTGCCACGACAACTACCGAGGCAAGTAGCCCTGGCCTGGTCAGCATCTACAGCAATCCTAAATTGATAGCTGCAAACGCTTGCTACGTAAGCGCAAAAGGCTGATTTCATTAGAAATCAGCCTTTTTTTCTTTGGGGCAGAAGCGGGGAGTGCTCAGGTCTCCGCCAGCAGCTTCTCGATGAGCTGGTGCAGCTCCGGGAAGTTGGGAGCGCCGACATAGGTTTTCACGATCTCGCCGCGCTTGTTCACGATGAAGGTGGACGGCGTGAGCCGAACGTCGCCCCAGGCCTTGGCGACGGCCCCGGTGTTGTCGATTGCCACCTTGAACGGCAGCTTGCGCGTTTCGGCAAAGTTCACCACATAGCTGGGCGGGTCGTAGGCCATGGCCACGGCCACGGTGTCGAAGCCTTGGGGTTGGTACTTGTTGTACGTGGCCACGATCTCCGGCATTTCGGCCACGCAGGTGGTGCAGCTCGTGGCCCAGAAGTTCACGAGCGTCACCTTGCCCTGCATGTCCGCCGTGGTCTGGCTCGAGCCGTCAAGCAGCACGAAGGTGGAGGGCGGCGCGGCAGACCGGCCCGTGTCGAGGTAGACGAACGCGCCCACCGCCACAAACGCAGCGGCCGCAAGGCCCGCCACCCAATGTTTTACCGTCATGATTCCGTACACCCCTTCATCGTGCGCCTGCTGCGGGCCGAACGGCCTGCGCCCGTGCGGCATTGTGCCGTAGGCGCCCGTAGTGCGAGGGTGGACACCGGTGTTGCGCAAAAAGTTCGGCGCCGGATGGACAGCGGGCTGTGACGGGTGGGCCGGCGCCGGCGCCGGTGCCAGAGACTGCCGATAATCGGCCGATGCACTGGAGACTCCCACACGCCCGCCCCCCGCTGCTGCAAAAGATGCCGTTGCGCACCCCGACCATCGGGTGTCAGGAGGTGGCGGCGCCAGAAGGCGCGTCGGCAGCGCCACGCGAATCCCGGTATTCGCGGTATGTCCGCCATGCCCTCACTCCGCTGCGGTGCGTTCTGCACGGTCTGTCCGGTCTGCCCGTTCAGGTGCCCGCATGCCTGGCCCTGGTGCTGGCGGGCTGCAGCCCCGCCCTCAACTGGCGCAGCGTGCCCGTGCCGGACGGCGCCATCACCATCACCCTGCCATGCAAGCCCGACCACGCCACGCGCACCGTGGAGCTGGCCGGGGTGCCTGCCGAAATGTCCATGACAGGCTGCGACGCCGATGGCGCGACCTTTGCCGTGTCGCACCTGCTGCTGGCCGACCCGGCCCAGATGGGCGCTGCGCTCACGCACTGGCGGGCGGCGGTGCTCGCCAACCTGGGGCCCGGCGCGGCGGCCCAGGCGGTCGATGCCCCCTATGCGCCGGCGGGCGTTCTCCCGGTTCCGCAGTCGGTGCGCACCACCGTGCAGGGCCAGCGCCCCGACGGAAAAGCCGTCACCGCGCAAGCCCTCTGGTTTGCCCGCGCTCTGGGGCCGCAGGTGCGGCTGTACCACGCGGTGGTCTATGCGCCCACGCCCCGCCCCGAGGCGGCGGACACCTTCTTCGCCGGGCTGGCACTGCAATGAGCGGGTTGTTGCCGCGGCGCACCGCCGTCATCGTGTTTCTGGCGTTTGCGTTTGCCTACTTTCTGTCGGCTCTGGTGCGGGCCGTCACCGCCACGCTGGCGCCCACCCTGGCAGACGAGTTTGCGCTGCAGGCCAGCGACCTGGGGCTGCTGGCGGGCGGCTACTTTCTGGGCTTCTCTGCCACCCAGCTGCCGCTGGGCGCGTGGCTGGACCGCCATGGCCCGCGCAAGGTGGCCATGGGCTTTTTGGGCGTGGCGGTGGTGGGCAGCCTGGTGTTCTCGGTAGCCACGGGATTTTCGGGCTTGCTGGCAGGCCGGGTGCTGTGCGGCGCGGGTGTGAGCGCCTGCCTCATGGCACCGCTCACGGGCTACCGCCGCTGGCTGGAACCCACCACCCAGCTGCGCGCCAACTCGTGGATGCTCATGACCGGCTCGTTGGGCATGGTGGCCTCGACGCTGCCCGTGCAGTGGGCCCTGCCCGTGGTGGGCTGGCGTCCGCTGTTCTGGTCACTGGCGGGCCTGATTGCGCTGTCGATGGTGCTGATCGCCCTGTTTGTACCGCGCTGGCACACGGCACCGGCGGGCAGCGCGTCCGAAGGCGCGTCAGCGCGGGTGCCGGGCACGCCGGTGCCCGCAGGCTACGCCGTCGTCTGGCGCCACGCCTATTTCCAGCGCCTCGCGCCGCTGGGCTTTTTTGTCTACGGCGGCATGGTTGCCATGCAGACGCTGTGGGCGGGGCCCTGGATGCAGCGTGTGGCGGGTTACACGCCGCTCGAGTCCGCCACCGGGCTGTTCTGGATCAACGCCAGCATGCTGTGCGCGTTCTGGGCATGGGGCATGGTCAGTCCCTGGCTGCACCGCCGGGGCCTGGGCGCGGATGGACTCATGGCGGCAGGCCTGCCGCTGTGCCTGGTGGTGCTGGCGGGCATCATCGCGGCCGGGCCGCGGGCCGGTGGCGGTGCCTGGGCGCTGTTCTGCGTGTCGTGCACCTTCGTGTCGCTGTCGCAGCCGGCGGTGGCGCTCGCGTTTCCGCAGGCCCTCGCGGGGCGGGCACTGTCGGCCTACAACCTGGTGATCTTCTCGGGGGTGTTCGTGGTGCAGTGGGGCATCGGCCTCGCCGTGGATGCGTTTGCGGCACTGGGGTTGGCCACCGTGGCGTCGTTCCAGGCGGCGATGGCCGTGTACCTGGTGTGCAACGTGGCGGCCTATGCGTGGTTCATGCTGCGGGGGCGGCGCCATAATGTGCTGCAAACCTCCGCACCATGAAGACCTGCGCAATCCCGCGTCCGCCCGCCTGCAGCCTGCACCCATCGCAGCGCCGGCACTCTGGCGGGCGCAGGCCCCATCCATGAGCCCCACCCGCATCCTGATCATTGCCCATGCGCCCCTGGCGCACGCGCTGCGCGAATGCGCGCTGCACGTGTTTGCAGACTGCGGCGACAGCGTGGCTGCGCTCGACGTGCAGCCCAACGAGCCGCCCGAGGAGTCCCTGGCGCAGGCCCGCATCCTGCTCGACCAGCTGGGCGTGGACACCACCCTGGTGCTGACCGACGTATTCGGCGCAACGCCCTGCAACGTGGCCCAGCGCCTGGTCGAAGGCGTGCGTTCGCGCCTGGTGACGGGCGTGAACCTGCCGATGCTGCTGCGCGCCGTGAGCTACCGATCGGAAGCCCTGGAATCCGTCGTCACCCGCGCGGTGGTGGGGGGCACGCAAGGTGTGATGCAGGTGGCCATTGCCGCGCCGCAGAACCAGAACCGCCGTCACCGACATGATCAAGACCCGTACGACCATCAGCAATAAACTGGGCCTGCACGCCCGCGCCTCGGCCAAGCTCACCAAGCTGGCCGGCAGCTTCCCCTGCGACGTTTTCATGAGCCGGGGCGACCGCCGCATCAACGCCAAGAGCATCATGGGCGTGATGATGCTGGCCGCCGGCCTGGGCTCGGAAGTGGAGCTGGAAACCCATGGCGACCGCGAGCAGGAGGCGATGGATGCCCTGCTCGCACTCATCAACGACAAGTTTGGCGAAGGCGAGTGAACATGGCCCCCACGGTCGCGCACTGCGTGTCGCTCCCTGCCCCCCGAGGGGGCCCAGCCCGCCTTCGGGCGGCCGGGCGGCGGGCTGAGCTGGCCCCCACGGTCGCGCACTGCGTGTCGCTCCCTGCCCCCCGAGGGGGCCGCGTTTCGCCCGTCCGCGTGAAGCGCGGGCCAAGCCGCGCTGGCGGCCCGGCGGCGAAACCATGACCTTCTCCGTCCACGGCCTTGCGGTTGCACGCGGCATTGCCATCGGCCGGGCCGTGCTGGTGGCGTCGAGCCGTGTGGACGTGGCCCACTATTTTGTGGAGCCCCACCAGGTGGAGGACGAGATCGAGCGGGTGCGCCAGGGCCGCAATGCCGTGGTCGAGGAGCTGCAGCGCCTGCAGACCGACATGCCGGCCGATGCCCCGCACGAGCTGACCGCGCTGCTCGACGTGCACCTGATGCTGCTGCAGGACGAGGCCCTCACCGGCGGGGTGAAGCACTGGATCACCGAGCGCCTCTACAACGCCGAGTGGGCGCTGACCACGCAGCTCGAAGTCATCGCCCGCCAGTTCGACGAGATGGAGGACGACTACCTGCGCGAGCGCAAGGCCGACCTGGAGCAGGTGGTGGAACGCATCCTGCGCCACATGAAGGGCGTGGCCAGCCCGGTGGCGCCGCCCGTCAGCAGCCCGCGCCGCAAGACGCAGCAGGACCTGCTGCTGGACGACACGGTGGATGTGCCCCTGGTGCTGGTGGCGCACGATCTCTCGCCCGCCGACATGCTGCAGTTCAAGCAGAGCGTGTTTGCAGGCTTTGTGACCGACGTGGGCGGCAAGACTTCGCACACCGCCATCGTCGCGCGCAGCATGGACATTCCCGCCGTGGTGGGCGCGCGCGCGGCCAGCCAGCTGGTGCGGCAGGACGACTGGGTCATCATCGACGGCGATGCGGGCGTGGTGATCGTGGACCCCTCGCCCATCATCCTGGCCGAATACGGCTTTCGCCAGCGCCAGGTGGAGCTGGAGCGCGAGCGCCTGGCGCGCCTGCGCCACACGCCCGCCATCACGCTGGACGGCCACCGCATCGAGCTGTTGGCCAACATCGAGCAGCCCGGCGACGCCGCCGCCGCCGTGCGCGCGGGTGCTGTGGGCGTGGGGCTGTTCCGCAGCGAATTTCTGTTCATGGGCCGCGCGGGCAACCTGCCCGGTGAGGACGAGCAGTACAGCGCCTACTGCGAGGCCATCGATGGCATGCAGGGCCTGCCCGTCACCATCCGCACCATCGACGTGGGGGCCGACAAGCCGCTCGACAACAAGGCCCACAAGGACAACCACCTGAACCCGGCGCTCGGCCTGCGCGCCATCCGCTGGAGCCTGGCCGACCCGGCCATGTTCCGCACCCAGCTGCGCGCCGTGCTGCGTGCGGCGGCGCATGGCAAGGTCAACCTGCTGTTTCCCATGCTCGCGCACACGCACGAGATCCAGCAGACGCTGGCCCAGGTGGATTTGGCGCGTGGCGAGCTGGACGCACGCGGCATGCCTTATGGCAGCCTGCAGCTGGGCGCCATGATCGAGGTGCCGGCCGCAGCGCTGATGGTGCGCACCTTTTTGCGGTATTTCGATTTCCTGTCCATCGGCACGAACGACCTGATCCAGTACACCCTGGCCATCGACCGTGCGGACGAAGCCGTGGCCCACCTGTACGACCCGCTGCACCCTGCCGTGCTGCGCCTGGTGGCGGATGTGATCGCCGAAGGCGCCGTGCAGGACAAGAGCGTGTGCGTGTGCGGCGAGACGGCGGGCGACATCGCCATGACCCGCCTGCTGCTGGGCCTGGGCCTGCGCAGCTTTTCCATGCACCCGGCGCAGATCCTGGCGGTGAAGCAGGAAATCTTGCGGGCCGACACGCGCAAGCTCGCACCCTGGGCCCAGCAGGTGCTGGCGGGCGAGGTGCCGCTGGTTGCCGCGGAGTGAGCAGGTTGTAGGGCAGGCCACCTGCACGCCGCACCCCGCCGGGCCTGTCTGCCTTCATGCGCCTCGGCGGCTGGCAACTTGATTGCTCATATTTCAATAGCTGAAAGACCTTTGTGGATAAGCGGTAAAGGCTGATTTCATTGAGATTTTTGCAGCCGCCGGGCCATCGCCACCCCGCCCATGGCCAGCACAAAGCCCAGCAACTGCAGCGGCGCCAGCGTCTCGCCGAACACCAGCCAGGCTTGCACCGCCGCCAGTGGCGGCACGGCCAGCAGCAGGGCTGCGGTGCGCGTGGCTTCGCCCCGGCGCATCAGCCAGATCAGCAGCGTGGCACCGCCCAGCGACAGCACCCCCACCGCAAACGCCAGGTAGCCCCAGAGTGCCGCCGAGCCGTCCCAGCGCGGCGTGCCCACGGCCAGCGCCATGGCCAGCAGCACGGCCACCGCGCCTAGGTTCTGTACGGCGCTGGCGCTGCGCAGGTCGTCGTGCGCCAGCCAGGGCGACTTCTGCACCATGGCGCCCAGCGTGAGCGACAGGATGCTGCCCACCCCGGCCAGCACCACCGGCCACTGCAGGGCGCTGGTGTCGGCCGCCGCCAGCCGGGGCGCCAGCACCAGGGCCACCCCGCCAAAACCCAGCACCAGGCCGGCCCAGGTGCGCGCCGCCAGACGCTGGCGCAGCCACAGCACGGCCACCAGTGCGGTGAACAGCGGCTGCAGCGCGCCGATCAATGCCATCACGCCCGCAGGCATGCCGCGTGCCATGGCCCACCAGCTCGGGCCCAGGTAGATGCCGCTCATCAGCGCACCCGCCAGCAGGTGCAGGGCAACGCGCCGCACGCCGCGCGGCCATGCGGCCCGCACCCACCAGGCCACCGCGCAGAACGCGAGGGCGACGCAGGCAAAGCGCAGGGCCAGAAACCAGAACGGGTCGGCATGGGCCGCCACGCCACGCCCCACCAGGAAGCCGGTGGACCAGATGAGCACGAATGCGCCGGGCGCGGCCAGGGCCAGGGGGGCTGACGGGTGCGGGGGTGCTTTCATGCGCCGAAGGTGGGCGTCAGCGTGCGCGCATGCCGAGCACGGCAGCGCCCAGGATCATCACCGTGGCCAGCACGATGCTGCTGCTGAAGGGGCGACCGCTGACCAGCACGAGCAAAGCGGTGGACGCGAGCGGGGTGATGTAGCTCAGGATGCCGATCTGCCGCGCATCGCCCAGCTTCAGCGCCTTGTCCCACAGGAAGAACGAGGCGCCCAGCGGCCCCAGGCCAAGCAACGCCAACAAACCCCAGTCGCGCCATTGCAGCGTGGCCGCGGGCTCCAGCAGCCAATGGCACGCCAGCGACAACATGCCCGACACCAGGCCGAACAGGCCGATGGCCGTGGTCGGAAACGCCGCCACGCGCTTGGTCAGCAGGGAGTAGCTGGCCCAGATGAAGGCCGCCGCCAGCGCCGGCAGATAGCCCCAGGCCAGCTCGCCGCTCAGCTCCCGCCCGCCCGCAATGGCCAGCGCCGCCCCGCCGAAGCCCAATAGCGCTGCCACCACATGCGCGGGGCGCAGCCGCACGCCCGGCAGCAGCAGCGGCGCCAGCACCACGATGAGCAGCGGCCAGAGGTAGTTGACCAGGTTGGCCTCTACCGCGGGCGCATGGCGCAACGCAATAAACAGCAGGAAGTGGTAGGCGAACAGCCCGGAAACGCCCAGTGCCAGGGTGGACAGCGGCACCCGCCATTGCGCAGGATCGCGCACCACAAAAGGCCACGCAGGCACGCTGCCGATGATGAGCGCAATACCCGTGAGCAGGAACGGCGGAACATGGGTGAGCGAGACCCCCAACGAGGCGAGCGAGGCCCACATGGCGATCGCGCCGAGGGCGTAGAGATTGGCGTGCATGCGTGGAGCTTAAGCGCAGGGGTCGTCGCGGGGCGCTGGTGAATCGTCGCGCAACGACGGCGGGCAGGCGGAGGGTGGCGGACCGTACACCCGGCGCGCCCTGTGCCGGTGGGCGCGACGGGCGCGTCAGTGGCCCATGCGCCGCAGCGCCGCCGTGAGCGCCGAGGGCGACCGGTAGCCCGCTCGCCGCGCCACCTCGGCCACGCCCATGCCTTGGGCGCGCAGCTCGTGCGCGTGGCGCAGGCGCAGCTGCCGCAGCCACTGCATGGCGCCCATGCCGTGGTCCGCGCGGCAGCGCGCGGCAAACTGGCTGGGGCTCAGGTGGGCGCGTTCTGCCAGGTCGGCCACCGTCAGCGGCCTGTGGCTTTGCGCCATGGCCCATTGCTGCAGGCCCCACCAGTCGATGGGGCGGAGAGCGCGGCGGCCCTGCAGCGCGGCTGTGCGTGCGCTTGCGCCGGTCGCGCTGGCCCAGGCTTC
The DNA here is from genome assembly GCF_049198005.1 of Paracidovorax sp. MALMAid1276. NCBI lineage: Bacteria > Pseudomonadati > Pseudomonadota > Betaproteobacteria > Burkholderiales > Comamonadaceae > Paracidovorax > Paracidovorax sp. MALMAid1276. The sequence continues at coordinate 16,188 of NZ_JBMIRS010000061.1, forward strand.
CATGAGCAGCGACGGGCCGTGCTCCTGGGCAAGGGGCAGGCGCTGTTCCACCGCCTGGCTCAGATAGCGCGCCAATGCGTAGACGCCGGGCAGGCCCTGCAGCTGCGCGGCGCGCTGACTCCAGTCGGCATGGTAGGAATCCAGCACCAGGCACAGGCTGCCACGGCTGGACTCGAAATCGTGCCGCGCCTCGGGGGCGATTACGCAGCCGTGGCCCGGCGCCAGGCGAAGGCCCTGTCCGTCGATCTCCAGCTCCAACGTGCCCGACAGGCCAACCAGCACCTGGAAATGGTCATGGCTGTGGCTGCCCGGCGCGGGGCCATAGCGCCGCAAGCTCAGCGCGGAAGGAGCTGCGTGCGGAGCCATGGGGCGCAAGAAACAGATTGCCGGTTCAGACGCCGGCGGCGTGGGCCTGCTGGTCGGCGTGGTAGCTGGAGCGCACCATGGCGCCCACGGCGGCGTGGGAAAAGCCCATCTTGTAGGCTTCTTCCTCGAACATCTTGAAGGTGTCGGGGTGCACATAGCGGCGCACCGGCAGGTGGCTGTTGCTGGGCGCCAGGTACTGGCCGATGGTCAGCATGTCGATGTTGTGCGCGCGCATGTCGCGCATCACCTGCAGGATCTCTTCGTCCGTCTCGCCCAGGCCCACCATGATGCCGCTCTTGGTCGGCACCGTGGGGTGCAGCGCCTTGAACTTCTTGAGAAGGTTCAGGCTGAACTGGTAGTCCGAACCCGGGCGTGCTTCCTTGTACAGGCGGGGCGCGGTTTCGAGGTTGTGGTTCATCACATCGGGCGGCGCGGCCTTCAGGATTTCGAGCGCCCGGTCGTCGCGGCCCCGGAAATCAGGCACCAGGATCTCGATCTGCGTGAAGGGCGACAGTTCGCGGATGTTCTGGATGCACTCGACGAAGTGACCCGAGCCGCCATCGCGCAGGTCGTCGCGGTCCACGCTGGTGATCACCACATACTTGAGCTTGAGTGCGGCAATGGTCTTGGCCAGGTTCAGCGGCTCGTCCTTGTCCAGCGGGTCGGGGCGGCCGTGGCCCACGTCGCAGAACGGGCAGCGGCGCGTGCACTTGTCGCCCATGATCATGAACGTGGCCGTGCCCTTGCCAAAGCACTCGCCGATGTTGGGGCACGAAGCCTCTTCGCACACCGTGTGCAGCTTGTGCTCGCGCAGGATCTCCTTGATCTCGTAGAACCGCGTGGTGGGGCTGCCGGCCTTCACGCGAATCCACTCGGGCTTCTTGAGTACTTCGCCCTGTTCGACCTTGATCGGAATGCGCGAGAGCTTGGCGGCGGCCTTCTGTTTGGCCAGCGGTTTGTAGGCTTCGATGGATTGCGCTTCGCGGACGACGTCAGGGGTGCTCATGGCTCTTGGCAGGTTCAGGGCGACAACCGCGTGCTGAGCTGCTGGCCCAGCAGCTGCGCGACTTCGTCCCAGGTGGTGTGGACCCCGATTGTAGAAAGGTCCACCGTGCGCAAGCCTGCGTAGCCGCAAGGGTTGATGCGCGAGTAGGGTTCCAGGTCCATGGCCACGTTCAGCGCCACGCCGTGGTAAGTGCAGTGGCGGCTGACCTTGATGCCAAGAGCCGCGATCTTGCCGAGGCCTTCAAAATCAGGCACGGGCGGCGATGTGCCGATCCGCCGTTGCGGGCGCTGGGGCAGCAGCGCATGGCCGTGCGGATCATCCAGCCGCACGTAAATGCCGGGCGCCCCGCCCACACGGTGGCCGGTGATGCCGAAGTGCGCCAGCGTGCGGATCACGGCTTCCTCGACGCGGTAGACGTATTCCTTCACGTAGTAGCCTGCGCGCTGCAGGTCGATGAGCGGATAGGCCACCACCTGGCCCGGGCCATGGAAGGTGACCTGACCGCCGCGGTTGGTGGCCACCACCGGGATATTCCCCGGGTTCAACAGGTGATCGGCCTTGCCCGCCAGGCCCTGGGTGTACAGCGTCGGGTGTTCACAGATCCAGAGGGCATCGGGCGTGTCGGGCGAGCGCGAGGCGGTGTAGTCCTGCATGGCCTGCACGGTGGCCGCGTAGTCCACCGGGCCCAGCACGCGGATGTCGAGTGTCATGGAACGTGGGTGCTGGCCCCGCGGGCTTACAGCACCACCTTGACCAGCGGATGGGAAGACAGCGCGCGGTAGAGCCCATCCAGCTGTTCGCGGCTCGTGGCGGTGATGGTGATGGTGACTCCGAGGTAATTGCCGCCACGGCTGTCGCGCAGTTCAATGGTGCCGGCATCGAAGGTGGGGTCGAACTGGCGGGCCAGCTCCGTGACGGCGTTCACGAAGCCGTCCACCTTGGCCCCCATCACCTTGATGGGAAAGCGGGAGGGGTATTCGATGAGGGAGTCCTTGCGCGGATCGGTAGGCTGTGTGTCCAGGCCGTTCGCGGGCGGTGGGGCAGAAGAAGTCATGGCGCTGAAAAAAAAGTTTGCTGCTGCGGAATCAATAGCTGGCGCGGCGTGCCAATTGTGCGCTCGCGCGTGCTGGGAAGTTCAACCCCTACCCACGGGGCGTACTTGCGGGAGTGCGCCAAATCGGTGCGCCATGGTGCCAGGGCGCCGGATGCAGACGTTGGCACATCACCACAGCCGCGCAGGCGAGTGCACCGGTTTCGTGCCCCGCTTGCGGGTCTTTGTTGGGAGCCATGGGTTTTTACTTATAATTAGAGGCTTTGTGAAATTTGCAGTCTGTAACGCGGGCGTCATTCAACGATGAAAACAATCGCGCCTGAGACTGAAATTGAGGCTGAAGAATCCGACTTCAAGCCCCTGACTGCTGAAGAGGCGCAGGCGTGGCGAAGTCGCCATCCACCGCTTTCGGTATGGAAGGTGGTGGCATGGCAGGCGCTGGTCGGCGCGCTGGTGGCCCTGGCGGCCTGGTGGCTGACTGGCAGTGTGCCGATGGGGTGGTCTGCTGCCTACGGTGCGTTGGCGGTGGTGGTTCCGGCGGCGCTGTTTGCGCGAGGGGTGCTGCGCCAGAAGGCGTCCGCCGATCCTCGCGCAGCGATGGTCGGGTTCTTTGGCTGGGAGATCGCCAAGATCGTGCTCACGGTGGCGCTGCTGGTGGCAGCCCCCTGGCTCGTCCCGGGCTTGCACTGGGTGGCCCTGCTGGTGGGCATGGTGATCACAATGAAAACGTACTGGGTGGCACTGCTGGTGCGGTCCGGTGTCCGAAAAACCGATTGATAGTTACGAGAGAGTTGTCCGATGGCCGCAGAAGCGCACGCTCCGACTGCAAGTGAATACATCGTTCACCACCTGCAGCATCTTCAAAACGTTCAACAGACCAAGATCGTCGATTTTTCGATCATCAACTACGACTCCATCATCATCGGCCTGGTGCTGGGCATGCTGACGCTGCTCATCCTGTGGAGCGCGGCCCGCAAGGCCACGTCCGGGGTGCCGGGCCGCTTCCAGGCCGCTGTCGAGATGCTGGTGGAAATGGTCGACAACCAGGCCAAGGCCAACATCCACAACGCCGAAAGCCGCAAGTTCATCGCCCCGCTGGGTCTCACCGTGTTCGTCTGGATCTTCCTGATGAACTTCATGGACATGATCCCCGTGGACCTGCTGCCCTCCCTCTGGGCCTGGATCTACGGTGCGGCCGGTCATGATCCGCACCACGCCTACCTGCGTGTCGTGCCCACTGCCGATCTCTCCACCACTCTGGGCCTCGCATTTGCCGTCCTGATCCTGCGCTTCTGGTACAGCGTGAAGATCAAGGGCGCCGGCGGCTGGGCGCATGAGCTGGTTTCCGCGCCTTTCGGCACCAGCAAGAACCCCATCTTCGCCCTGATCCTGGGTGTGGTGAATGTGCTGATGCAGATCATTGAATATGTCGCCAACACCGTGTCGCATGGCATGCGGCTGTTCGGCAACATGTACGCCGGCGAACTGGTGTTCATGCTGATCGCCCTGATGGGTGGTGCGGCTGCACTGTCGCTGTCGGGTGTGCTGCTGCCTGTGGGCCACGTCATCGCTGGCACCATCTGGACGCTGTTCCACATTCTGGTGATCTCGCTGCAGGCCTTCATTTTCATGATGCTTGCACTGATCTACCTCGGTCAGGCGCACAACGCGCACTAAACGGTTCCCTTTCGTTTCTCTTTCCTTTTCAACCTTTCTTTTTTAACTCAGGAGTCATCATGGAAAACATTCTCGGTCTCGTCGCTCTGGCTTGTGGTCTGATCGTTGGTCTGGGCGCTATCGGCGCTTCGATCGGTATCGCTCTGATGGGTGGCAAGTTCCTGGAATCTTCGGCTCGCCAGCCTGAGCTGATCAACGAACTGCAAACCAAGATGTTCATCTTGGCCGGTCTGATCGACGCTGCGTTCCTGATCGGTGTGGCTATCGCTCTGCTGTTCGCATTCGCCAACCCCTTCGCTTCGACGTTCTTGGCCAACCTGCCCAAGTAATTCCCGTTCAACGCCACTCTAGAAAGGTGTTGCCGTGAGTATCAATGCGACCCTGTTCGTTCAGGCCATTGTTTTCCTGATCCTGGTGTGGTTCACGATGAAGTTCGTGTGGCCCCCGATCGCGAAGGCACTGGATGAACGAGCCCAGAAAATCGCCGAAGGCCTCGCTGCTGCCGACCGTGCCAAATCTGAATTGACCGCTGCAAACCAGAAGGTCGAGAAGGAATTGGCGCAGGCGCGCATCGAAACGGCCTCGCGTCTTGCGGACGCCGACCGCCGTGCCCAGGCCATCATTGAAGAAGCCAAGGCGCGCGCTACGGAGGAAGGCAACAAGATCGTTGCATCCGCACGTGCTGAAGCTGAACAGCAAACGGTGCAAGCCCGTGAAGCGCTGCGTGAGCAGGTCGCTGCGCTGGCTGTGAAGGGTGCTGAGCAGATTCTCCGCAAGGAAGTCAATGCTGGCGTTCACGCCGACCTGCTGAACCGTCTGAAGACCGAGCTGTAAGGGGATCAACATGGCTGAACTCGCCACCATTGCCCGCCCTTACGCCGATGCCCTGTTCAAGGCCGCCACGGCGGGTGCGGGCATGGACCTGGCCAGCACTGCTGACTGGGTCGATGAACTGGCGGCCATTGCCGCCAACCCCCAGTTGCGCCAGCTGGCCGACAACCCCAAGGTGACGGCAGACCAGGTGTTTACCGTCTTCACGGGTGTTGCGCGTTCGGCTTTGCCTGACACGGCCAAGAACTTCCTGCGCACGGTCATCGACAACGGGCGCCTCGCCGCGCTGCCCGAAGTCGCTGCACAGTTTCGTGCCCTCGTGAATGGCCGCAGCGGCTCTTCGGACGCTGTCGTGCACAGCGCTTTTCCGATGGACGCAGCCGCATTGGCCGATGTGGGCTCTGCGCTGGAAAAGCGCTTTGGCCGCAAGCTCAATCTCACTGCTCAGCTGGACGAGTCCCTGATCGGTGGCATTCGCGTAGTGGTGGGTGACGAGGTGCTGGACACTTCGGTCAAGGCCCGTCTTGAACAAATGAAAGCGGCCCTCACCGCGTAAGCGCGGCGAGGACAGCGAACCAAAGAAAGAAGGAAAGAGTCATGCAACTCAATCCCGCAGAAATTTCTGAACTCATCAAGAGCCGCATCGAAGGTCTGGCCGCCAGCAGCGATATCCGCAATCAGGGTACCGTGGTGTCCGTCTCCGACGGTATCGTGCGCGTGCACGGCCTGTCCGACGTGATGGCCGGCGAAATGCTTGAGTTCCCCGCCACCAAGGACGGCCAGCCCTCCTTCGGCCTGGCCCTGAACCTCGAGCGCGACTCGGTCGGCGCCGTGATTCTGGGTGAATACGAACACATCTCCGAAGGCGACACCGTCAAGTGCACGGGCCGCATTCTGGAAGTGCCCGTGGGCCCCGAACTGGTCGGCCGCGTGGTGAACGCCCTGGGCCAGCCGATCGACGGCAAGGGTCCCATCAATGCCAAGCTCACCGACGTGATCGAGAAGGTCGCTCCGGGCGTGATCGCCCGTAAATCGGTGGACCAACCCCTGCAGACCGGCCTGAAGTCTATCGACTCCATGGTGCCCGTGGGCCGTGGCCAGCGCGAGCTGATCATTGGTGACCGCCAGACCGGCAAGACGGCGGTCGCCATCGACGCCATCATCGCCCAGAAGGGCCAGGGCGTGACCTGTATCTACGTCGCCATCGGTCAGAAGGCTTCGTCGATCAAGAACGTGGTGCGCGCGCTGGAACAGGCCGGTGCCATGGAATACACGATCGTGGTGGCTGCATCGGCTTCCGAATCGGCGGCCATGCAGTACGTGTCGGCCTACTCCGGCTGCACGATGGGCGAATACTTCCGCGACCGCGGCCAGGACGCCCTGATTGTTTACGACGACCTGTCCAAGCAAGCCGTGGCTTACCGTCAAGTGTCGCTGCTGCTGCGCCGCCCACCAGGCCGCGAAGCCTACCCCGGCGACGTGTTCTATCTCCACAGCCGCCTGCTCGAACGCGCAGCCCGCGTGAACGCCGACTATGTCGAAGCCTTCACCAAGGGTGAAGTCAAGGGCAAGACCGGTTCGCTGACCGCACTGCCGATCATCGAAACGCAAGCTGGCGACGTGTCCGCCTTCGTGCCTACCAACGTGATCTCGATCACCGACGGCCAGATCTTCCTGGAAACCTCGCTGTTCAACGCTGGTATCCGCCCCGCCATCAACGCCGGTATCTCGGTGTCGCGCGTCGGTGGTGCTGCCCAGACCAAGCTGGTGAAGAACCTGTCCGGCGGTATCCGTACCGACCTGGCCCAGTACCGTGAACTGGCTGCGTTCGCGCAGTTCGCTTCCGACCTGGACGAAGCCACCCGCAAGCAACTGGACCGCGGTGCCCGCGTGACCGAACTGCTCAAGCAGGCACAGTACAGCCCGCTGTCCATCTCGCTGATGGCTGCCACGCTGTTCGCTGTGAACAAGGGCTTCATGGACGACATCGACGTCAAGAAGGTCCTCGACTTCGAACACGGCCTGCACCAGTTCCTGAAGACCAGCCACGCCGCGCTGCTGGCCAAGCTGGAACAGGCCAAGGCCATGGACAAGGACGCAGAAGCCGAACTGACCGCTGCCATCGGCGCGTTCAAGAAGTCGTTCGCTTAATCCGGACGAGGAGCCATCATGGCAGCAGGCAAGGAAATACGCGGCAAGATCAAATCGGTGGAAAACACCAAGAAGATCACCAAGGCCATGGAAATGGTGGCTGCATCCAAAATGCGCAAGGCGCAGGACCGGATGCGCGCTGCCCGTCCCTACAGCGAGAAGATCCGCAACATTGCAGCCAACCTCGGCCACGCCAACCCCGAATACGTGCATCCGTTCATGAAGGTGAACGATGCCAAGGTGGCGGGCGTGATCGTGGTGACGACGGACAAGGGCCTGTGCGGCGGCATGAACACCAACGTGTTGCGTGCCGTGACGACCAAGCTGCGTGAACTGCAAGGCGCTGGCGTGTCGACGGAGGCCGTGGCCATTGGCAACAAGGGCCTGGGTTTCCTGAACCGTGTCGGTGCCAAGGTGGTTTCGCATGTGACGGGCCTGGGCGACACGCCCCATCTGGACAAGCTGATCGGCCCCGTGAAGGTGCTGCTCGACGCCTACGCGGAAGGCAAGATCAACGCGGTGTACCTGAGCTACACCAAGTTCATCAACACCATGCGCCAGGAATCGGTGGTGGAGCAGCTGCTCCCGCTGTCGTCCGAGCAGATGCAGGCCGAGAAGACCGAGCATGGCTGGGATTACATCTACGAACCCGATGCCCAGACCGTGATTGACGATCTGCTGGTCCGCTACGTCGAATCCCTGATCTACCAGGCCGTTGCGGAAAACATGGCGTCCGAGCAGTCGGCACGCATGGTGGCCATGAAGGCCGCCACCGACAACGCAGGCAGCGTCATTGGCGAGTTGAAGCTGGTCTACAACAAGACGCGCCAGGCAGCGATCACGAAGGAACTGTCCGAGATCGTGGCTGGCGCCGCTGCTGTGTAAGCAGCTCAACCAAATCTATATTGGAGCGAGAAAAATGGCTCAAGAGAATTCCCAAGTGAACGCTGGCGTTCAGGGCAAGATTGTTCAATGTATCGGCGCTGTGGTGGACGTTGAGTTCCCACGCGACCAGATGCCCAAGGTGTATGACGCGCTCAAGCTGGAGGGCTCTGCCCTGACGCTGGAAGTGCAGCAGCAGCTGGGCGACGGCGTGGTGCGTACCATTGCCCTCGGCTCGTCGGACGGCCTGCGCCGTGGCCTGATGGTCACCAACACCGGCAACGCCATCACCGTGCCCGTGGGCAAGGCCACCCTGGGCCGCATCATGGACGTGCTGGGCAACCCCATCGATGAACGTGGTCCCGTGGGCCAGGAACTGACGGCCTCCATCCACCGCAAGGCCCCTGCGTACGACGAACTGTCGCCTTCGCAAGAGCTGCTGGAAACCGGCATCAAGGTGATCGACCTGGTGTGCCCGTTCGCCAAGGGCGGCAAGGTGGGTCTGTTCGGTGGCGCCGGTGTGGGCAAGACCGTGAACATGATGGAACTCATCAACAACATCGCCAAGGCCCACTCGGGTCTGTCGGTGTTCGCGGGTGTGGGCGAGCGGACCCGTGAAGGGAACGACTTCTACCATGAAATGGCCGATTCCGGCGTGGTGAATCTGGAGAAGCTCGACGAGTCCAAGGTTGCCATGGTGTACGGCCAGATGAACGAACCCCCAGGCAACCGCCTGCGCGTGGCGCTGACCGGCCTGACCATCGCCGAGTCCTTCCGTGACGAAGGCCGTGACGTGCTGTTCTTCGTGGACAACATCTACCGCTACACGCTGGCCGGTACCGAAGTGTCCGCCCTGCTGGGCCGTATGCCTTCCGCTGTGGGCTACCAGCCCACGCTGGCCGAAGAAATGGGCCGCCTGCAAGAGCGTATTACGTCCACCAAGGTCGGTTCGATCACCTCCATCCAGGCCGTGTACGTGCCAGCGGATGACTTGACCGACCCCTCGCCCGCCACGACCTTCGCCCACTTGGACTCCACCGTGGTGCTGTCGCGTGACATCGCTTCGCTGGGTATCTACCCTGCCGTGGACCCGCTGGACTCCACCAGCCGCCAGCTGGACCCGAACGTCGTGGGCGAAGACCACTATGCCACGGCCCGCGCCGTGCAAGGCACGCTGCAGCGCTATAAGGAACTGCGCGACATCATCGCCATTCTGGGCATGGACGAACTGGCGCCTGAAGACAAGCTGGCCGTGGCCCGCGCGCGCAAGATCCAGCGTTTCCTGTCGCAACCGTTCCACGTGGCCGAAGTGTTCACGGGCTCGCCCGGCAAGTACGTGCCCCTGGCCGAAACCATCCGTGGTTTCAAGATGATCGTAAACGGCGAGTGCGACCACCTGCCCGAGCAAGCGTTCTACATGGTCGGCACCATCGACGAAGCCTTCGAAAAGGCCAAGAAGGTGGCCTGATTGCCCGGTGGCTGAGCGGCCCAAGGCGGCTCGGCCCTCCGCGATCAAGCAACCCACCTTTTCTGAGGAGCAATGATGAACACCATCCACGTTGATGTGGTCAGTGCCGAAGAGTCCATCTTCTCCGGTGAAGCGCGTTTTGTCGCGCTGCCCGGCGAAGCGGGCGAACTGGGCATCTACCCCCGTCACACCCCGCTGATCACCCGCATCAAGCCGGGCTCGGTGCGCATCGAGATGGCCAATGGCGACGAAGAATTTGTATTCGTGGCCGGCGGCATTCTGGAAGTGCAGCCCAACTGCGTGACCGTGCTGTCTGACACCGCCATTCGCGGCAAGGACCTGGACGACGAGAAGGCCAATGCGGCCAAGGCGTCGGCCGAAGAAGCGCTCAAAAACGCCAAGAGCGAGCTGGACCTGGCCAAGGCCCAGTCCGAGCTGGCTGTGATGGCCGCCCAGATCGCCGCTCTGCGCAAGTATCGCCAGAAGAAGTGATCTGGTGACCCACGGACTCTCGTGGTCCCATGGCCTGATGAGGGCCCTACACACTGAAGAACCCGGCCTGGCCGGGTTTTTTTATGCCCGCGTTTTGAGAGGCCTCAGGGCCTTAGGGCCAACCCTTTCAAGGTCTTTCGAGCTTAATCATCTAAGCTGCTGATTGCACGGGATTTTCCGTGTGATGCGGGAGCAGAAGATCTGGCAAGAAGTCA
>NZ_JBMIRS010000105.1:0-53365 GCF_049198005.1 Paracidovorax sp. MALMAid1276
AAAAAGCCGTGGCATGCCACGGCTTTTTTTTACGTTGCGTCCCCCGCAGGGGTCGCCACCGAATCGGAAATCAGCCTGCCAGGCGGGCTTGCAGCTGGGCCTTGGTGTCCAGCAGCGCCTGGGGCAGGTGGTAGGCCAGCTGCTCGAAGTGCGCATCGTGCAGCTTGAACTCCTCGGCCCAGGCGGCCTTGTCGATGCTGGTCACGGCCTTGAACTGCTGGGCGCTGAAGTCCAGGCCCGTCCAGTTGATTTCTGCATATTGGGGCGCAACGCCGAACATGGTCTCCTCGCCCGCAGCCTTGCCTTCGATGCGGTCGATCATCCACTTGAGCACGCGCATGTTCTCGCCGTAGCCAGGCCAGACAAACTTGCCGGCCTCGTCCTTGCGGAACCAGTTGGTCGTGTAGATGCGCGGCAGGGTGGCACCCGAGGCGGCCAGCTTCTCGCCCAGGGTGAGCCAGTGCTGGAAGTAGTCGCTCATGTTGTAGCCCATGAAGGGCAACATGGCGAACGGGTCGCGGCGCACCACGCCCTGCTGGCCGAAGGCAGCGGCCGTGGTTTCGGAACCCATGGTGGCGGCCATGTAGACGCCTTCGGTCCAGCTGCGGGCTTCGGTCACCAGCGGCACGGTGGTGGAGCGGCGGCCGCCAAAGATGAAGGCGTCGATCTTCACGCCCTTGGGGTCGTCCCAGGCGGCGTCGAGGGCGGGGTTGTTGGTGGCGGCCACGGTGAAACGGGCGTTCGGGTGGGCGGCCTTGGCACCGGTCTGCTTGGCGATCTCGGGCGTCCAGTCCTTGCCTTGCCAGTCGATCAGGTGCGCGGGCAGGCCGCCGGTGTCCTTCTCCATGCCTTCCCACCACACGTCGCCGTCATCGGTCAGGGCCACGTTGGTGAAGATCACGTTCTTGTCCAGGCTGGCCATGCAGTTGGGGTTGGTGAGCGTGTTGGTGCCGGGCGCCACGCCGAAGTAGCCGGCCTCGGGGTTGATGGCGCGCAGGCTGCCGTCGGCCTGGGGCTTGATCCAGGCGATGTCGTCGCCGATGGTCGTGACCTTCCAGCCGTTGAAGGCATCGGGCGGCACCAGCATCGAGAAGTTGGTCTTGCCGCAGGCGCTGGGGAAGGCGGCCGCGACGTGGTACTTCTTGCCTTCGGGGTTGGTCACGCCCAGGATCAGCATGTGCTCGGCCAGCCAGCCCTGGTCACGGCCCATGGTCGAGGCGATGCGCAGCGCGAAGCACTTCTTGCCCAGCAGCGCGTTGCCGCCGTAGCCCGAGCCATACGACCAGATCTCGCGCGTCTCGGGGTAGTGCACGATGTACTTGGTCTTGTTGCAGGGCCAGGACACATCCTTCTCGCCCGCCGCCAGGGGCGCGCCCACGGTGTGCACGCAGGGCACGAACTCGCCTTCCACGCCCAGCACGTCGTACACCGCCTTGCCCATGCGGGTCATGATCTTCATGTTGACGGCCACGTAAGGGCTGTCAGACAGCTCGATGCCGATGTGGGCGATGGGCGAGCCCAGCGGGCCCATGCTGAAGGGCACCACGTACATGGTGCGGCCCTTCATGCAGCCGTCAAACAGGGGCTGCAGCGTGGCGCGCATCTCGGCCGGGGCCATCCAGTTGTTGGTGGGGCCGGCGTCTTCCTTGGCGGCCGAGCAGATGTAGGTGCGGTCTTCCACGCGCGCCACGTCCGACGGGTCGGACCAGGCCAGGTAGCTGCCGGGGCGCTTGGCGGGGTTGAGCTTCTTGAAGGTGCCGGCGTCGACCAGCTGCTGGCACAGGCGGTCGTACTCTTCCTGGCTGCCGTCGCACCAGAAGATGCTGTCTGGCTTGCACAGGGCGGCCATGTCGGCCACCCAGGCGAGCAGCCGGGCGTTTTTGACGTAAGCGGGGGCGTTGAGGTTCAGGCCCTGCATGGTGGGTGCGTTCATCGGGGAGCTTCCTAAGTTGAAAAACAGTCTTTTCAAAGGAAGCGGACCGGGCGGAACGCGGCAAGGCCTGGCGCAGTTGCGGTGCTGAGCGCTGCCTTTGAAAAAACGGCTTTCGTGCTCAGTCGGCGGGCGGACGCGTGTTTCAGCCCACGGGTGGAGGGCTAGCTCCACGGGTTCCGCGGGTCGGCTGGGATGTCGATTTTATGAATCCGGTGCCCGCTTGTCTGTCAGACGGGGGCAAAAACTATGCAAACAAAGCATGACTTTATGCGTTGCCTGAGCCTGTCCAGCGCTCGTATCCGGCCCGGCGCAGCTCGCAGGCCGGGCAGTGTCCGCAGCCATGGCCCCAGGGGTGCAGGGCCTCGCGCACGCCGTGGTAGCAGGTGTGCGTGTCGCGCACGATCAGCTCCACCAGCGCCTCGCCGCCCAGGCTGCGCGCCATCTCCCACGTGGCGGCCTTGTCCAGCCACATCAGCGGCGTCTCGAAGGTGAAGCGTTGCCCCATGCCCAGCGACACGGCCACCTGCAGCGCCTTGAGCGTGTCGTCGCGGCAGTCGGGGTAGCCCGAAAAATCGGTTTCGCACATGCCGCCCACCAGCGTGTGCAGGCCCCGACGGTAGCCCACTGCGGCGGCCAGCTGAAAGAACAGCAGGTTGCGCCCCGGCACAAAGGTGTTGGGCAGCCCGGCCGCCGTCATCTGGATCTGCGTGTCGCTGGTCAGGGCGGTGTCGCTGATGCGGCCCAGCACGCCCAGGTCCAGCAGGTGGTCGGGGCCCAGGCGCTCGGCCCACGCAGGGAACTGCTGGCGCACCGAGGCCAGAACCGTGTCGCGCGCCTGCAGCTCGATATGGTGCCGCTGGCCGTAGTCGAAGCCGACAGTTTCCACATGGGCAAAGTGGCTCAGCGCCCAGGCGAGGCAGGTGGTGGAGTCCTGGCCACCGGAGAAAAGGACGAGGGCATGGCCGGATCGCATGGGGGAAGTCCTTGGAAGAAAGGGAGTGAACAGGGAAGTGAACGGGGGAGGGGAGGATGGCGGAACCCGGGTGCAAAGCCGCTGCAATGAAAAAGCCCCGCAGTGCGGGGCTTCGTCAGGGGCTCGGCGCGCCGGGGAAGGCCGCTCGAAGGGCCGGTCAGGCCATCGTGACGGCAATGAAGGCCAGCAGGAACATCATGATGCCGCCCACCACGGGCAGCACGATGGGCATGAGGGGCACCACGTTTTCCACGGCGTCGGCTGCGTGGTTTTCAGTGGCGTGTGGGGTGCTGTGGTCAGACATGGGGCGGGCTCCAGGGGCTCTTGATACTGGCGCGATTCTAGCCGCCATGCCTTGTCCCGCCAAATGGCCTCAGATCAGCGCGGCCTCCATGCCGGCCGCGCGAAGCCGCTGCAGCACCTCGTCCACATGGGCCTTGCTGCGGGTCTGCAGCACCAGCTCGATCTCCACGTTCTGCGCGGCCAGCATGGTGAAGGCGCGCTGGTGGTGCACCTCGCCGATGTTGGCCCCCGCGTCCGCCACGGTGGCCGTGATGCGGGCCAGCACCCCGGGCACGTCGCGCGCGCTCACCTTGATGCGCGCCAGCCGCCCCGAGCGCACCATGCCGCGCTCGATGATCGCCGCCAGCAGCAGCGGGTCGATGTTGCCGCCGCACAGCACCAGGCCCACGCGCTTGCCCCTGAATCTCTCGGGGTAGCGCACCAGGGCGGCGAGGCCCGCCGCGCCCGCGCCTTCCACCAGCGTCTTCTCGATCTCCAGCAGCATCAGCACGGCCTGCTCGATATCGCCTTCGTCCACCAGCACCAGGTCGTCCACCAGGCGCCGGACCACTTCCTGCGTGATCTTGCCCGGCGTGCCCACGGCAATGCCCTCGGCGATGGTGGACGTGCCCAGCGGATGGTGCGTGCCCTTCACCGCATTCACCATGGCCGGAAAGCGCGTGGTCTGCACGCCCACGATCTCGATGCCCGGTTGGAGGGCCTTGGCCGCCGTGGCCACACCGGCAATCAGGCCGCCGCCGCCCACGGCGATCACCAGCGTGTCCAGGTCGGGCACGGCCTGCAGCATCTCCAGGCCCAGCGTGCCCTGGCCGGCCGCCACGCCCTCGTCGTCGTAGGGGTGCACAAAGGTCAGGCCCTGCGCGTCGGCCAGGGCATAGGCGTGCTGGCGGGCCTCCTCCAGCGTGTCGCCGTGCAACACCACCTCGGCGCCAAAGCCGCGGGTGCGCTCTACCTTCACGGCCGGGGTGAAGCGCGGCATCACGATGACCGCGCGCAGGCCCAGGCGCTGCGCGTGGTAGGCGACGCCCTGCGCATGGTTGCCCGCGCTCATGGCCACCACACCCCGCGCGCGCTCCTCGTCGGACAGCAGCGTGAGCCGGTTGCAGGCGCCGCGCTCCTTGAACGAGGCGGTGAACTGCAGGTTCTCGAACTTGAGGAACACCTGCGCGCCCACGATCTGCGAGAGCGTCTTGGATTCGACACAAGGGGTGTCCAGCACCTGGCCTTGTAGGCGGGTGGCGGCGTCGCGGATGTCTTGGAGGGTCAGCATCGCGCCATTGTGGCGCAGCGCTGGATGCGCGGCTCGGTTTCAGAGCCAAAATGCCATCTATCGCTCGCCAATGCTCTGCTTGATGCTATCAAAATAAAAGCGAAAAGGCTGGAATGCGGTGGCGAGTGTGCCCGTCCGTGCAGGCAGGTTGCAACGGCGGATTGCCTCTTACTGCGTGCACACCCGCAACACCTCAGCCCCATACGCTTCCAGCTTCTTCGCCCCCATGCCGCTGATGCCCTGCAGGTCGTCCAAATTGCCGGGGTTGCGCTCGGCGATGGCGGCCAGCGTGGCGTCGTGAAAGATCACATAGGCGGGCAGGTTGTGTTCGCGGGCCACCTCGGCGCGCCAGGCCTTGAGGTTGATGAAGCGAACCTGCGCGTCCGGCCCCAGGTTGGCGGCTGCGGCGGGCGGCGCACTGCCTGTGCCCTTGCGGGTGCGTGCGCGCTTGGTCGGCGCGGCGGCGGTGGATTCGCGCAGCAGCACCGGCACCTCGCCGCGCAGCACGGGGCGCGAACCGTCGGTCAGGCTCAGCGTGTCAAAGCTGTGGCCGCTTTCCAGCATCACCTTGTGCAGGCCCACGGCACCGGTGGCCAGCAGCTGGCGCAGCACGCCGCGCAGCTGGGGCTCGGCATATTCCTTGCCCACTCCAAAGGTGGACAGCTTGTCGTGGCCAAACTGCTTCACCTTGTCGGTGTCCTTGCCGCGCACGATGTCCATGATGTGGCCCGTGCCGAAGCTCAGGCCGCTGGCCTGCTGCACGCGGTAGATGGTGGACAGCAGCTTGCGCGCGGCGTCCGTGCCGTCCCACACCGCCGGTGGGTTGATGCAGTTGTCGCAGTTGCCGCAGGGCGTGGACTGTTCGCTAAAGTAGCCCAGCAGCCGCACGCGGCGGCAATCGGTCGCCTCGGCCAGGGCCAGCAGCGCGTCGAGCTTGCCGCGCATCACCTGCTTGAATTCCTCGCTGGCGGGGCTCTCGTCGATCATGCGGCGCTGGTTCACCACGTCCTGCAGGCCATAGGCCATCCAGGCATCGGCGTTCAGTCCATCGCGGCCGGCGCGGCCGGTCTCCTGGTAGTAGCCCTCGATGTTCTTGGGCATGTCCACATGCGCCACAAAACGCACGTCGGGCTTGTCGATGCCCATGCCGAAGGCGATGGTGGCCACCATCACGATGCCTTCCTCGCGCAGAAAGCGGTCCTGGTTGCGCTGGCGCACCTCGGCGGGCAGGCCTGCGTGGTAGGGCAGGGCGTTCAGGCCCGCGTCGCACAGCGCCTGGGCCATCTCCTCCACGCGCTTGCGCGACTGACAGTACACCACGCCCGCTTCGCCGGCGTGCTCGCGCTCGATGAAGCGCAGCAGCTGCGCCAAAGGCTCCTTCTTCTCCTCAATGCGGTAGCGGATGTTGGGCCGGTCGAAGCTGCTGACGAAGTGCTTCGCACCCTCCAGCTGCAGCCGCTCCACGATGTCGGCCCGCGTGAGAGCGTCGGCCGTGGCCGTGAGCGCGATGCGCGGCACGCCGGGGTAGCGCTCGTGCAGCACGGTGAGCGCGCGGTACTCGGGGCGGAAGTCGTGGCCCCACTGGCTCACGCAGTGCGCCTCGTCAATCGCAAACAGGCTGAGGTGCCCGCCCTCGTGCAGGCTGTCCAGCAGCCCCAGAAAGCGCGGCGTGTTCAGCCGCTCGGGCGCCGCATACAGCAGCGTGATGTCGCCCGTCTGCAGACGCAGCTCCACGTCCTGCGTCTCGTCGTAGCTCAGGGTCGAGTTGAGAAACGCCGCCTCCACCCCCGCCTCGTGCAGCGCACCCACCTGGTCGTGCATCAGCGCAATCAGCGGCGAGATCACGATGGTCACGCCCCGCCCCTGCTGCTGGCGCACGATGGCCGGCACCTGGTAGCACAGGCTCTTGCCGCCGCCCGTGGGCATCAGCACCAGCGCATCGCCGCCGTTGCAAACGTGCGTGATGATCTCTTCCTGCGCTCCCCGGAAGGCCTGGTAGCCAAAGACTTCGTGCAAAACGGCAGAGCAGGCCGACAGGGTCTCGCCCGGGGAAGATATTTCCATCACAGTCATCACGCGTATTGTCCATGAGCGCTGATGCGCGCCAGCGTCCGCACGGCGGCTTCGATCGCTTCAGGTGCCATCGCCGCAAAGCCCAGCCTCCAGCCAGCGGTGCGGGGGGCGGTGCGGTACAGCTCGCCCAGGCTTGGCGTAGCAATGCCCAGCGACGCTGCTTGGCGTGTGTACAGCGCCTCCTGCCCGTCGGGCAGGCGCACCGCCATCTGCAGTCCGCCCCGGCTGTCCATCGGGGCGGCCCAGGGCAGATGGCAGTGCAGTGCCTGCAGCAATGCGTCCCGGCGGCTGCGGTAGAGCTGCCGCATCAGCCGCAGGTGGGCCGCGAAATGCCCCTGGTCCATGAAGTCTGCTGCCACGGCCTGCACAGGCTGCGCCGGGTGGCCGTCGTAAATGGTGCGCGCCGTCACCAGCGGCGCAACCAGCGACTCGGGCAACACCATGTAGGCCAGCCGCACCGACGGAAACAGCGACTTGGAAAATGTGCCGATGTAGACCACCTGGCCCCGGTCGTCCAGCCCCTGCAGCGCGGGCGCGGGCGGGTGGTCGTAGAGAAATTCGCTGTCGTAGTCGTCCTCGATCAGCCAGCCCCCGATGGAGCGGGCGTGTTCGATGAAGGCCAGCCGCCGTGACAGCGACATCGCGCGGCCCGTCGGGAACTGGTGGGAAGGGGTCAGGTAAATCAGCCGGGGGGCGGGCCGTGCCGCGTCCAGCGTGGCACCTTCATCGTCCAGCGGCATGTCCACCAGATGGGCACCGCTGGCGCTGAATGCAGTGCGGGCACCCGCATAGCCCGGGTCTTCCATCCATACAGCGTCGCCCTCATCGAGCAGCGTGGCGGACAAGAGCTGCAGCGCCTGCTGCGAGCTCGTCAGCACCAGAACCTGGCCCGCGTGGCAGCGCACCCCCCGCGACTGGCCGACGTAGCGCGCGATGGCCTCCCGCAACGCGGGCAGGCCCTGGGGGTCGCCGTAGAAAAGCAGGTCGGTCGCGTCGGCTTGCCGCAAACGCCGCTGCAGCAGCTGGCGCCACGTGTCCAAGGGAAACGCCTTCAGGTCCGGGCTGCCCGCCACGAAGGCGCGGGGCCGCTCGGGTTCGCGGCAGCCTCCGGTGTCCACCATGCGCTGGCCCCGGGCAGACAGCCATTGCGCCGCAGCCGCCGCGCCCGAAGGGCTCGGCGTGCCGCCGGCCCAGCGCGCAGCCGCTGCGCTGCCCATGTCGATCGCCACAAAGCTGCCCTGGCCCACGCGCCTGTGCAGGTAGCCCTCGGTTTCCAGCTGCGCATAGGCCGCCTCCACCGTCACGCGCGACAGCCCCAGGTCCTGCGCCAGCTGGCGGCTGGACGGCAGCCGCTCGCCCCATGCCGCCTGGCCCGTGCGCACCGCTTCGCGCAACGCGGCACACAGGCGCGCACGCCGTCCGCCGTTGGCCTGGGTTTCCATCAGCGACAGCACGAGCCGCGGTTTGATCGTCGTCATGGTGATGAATGGGTCTGGTGTGGCCAAAGAAATTGGCCTTATTTATAAGGCCAATCAGGCGCACACTGCAGATTCGCTGTTCACAAACCTTCACCGTCCCCTGATGCAACACCCCAAGGAGCCCCCTGTGACCCATCCCGCGCCCGCATCCACCGTTTTGTCCTTTCCCGCACCCACCCCGGCCCAGTCGTGCGAGTTCATGGCCGCCAAGCTCAGCTTTCACGCCGACGCCTGGGACGTGGCCGAAGACCTGCGCAATGGCGTCGACGCCATCGTGGTGATCGACACGCGCTCGCCGGACCACTACCGGCAGGGCCATGTGCCCGGTGCGCTGAGCTTTCCGCACCACACCATGGACGAGCGCAGCACCCAGCAACTGGACCCCGGCAAGGTCTACATCACCTACTGCGACGGCATCGGCTGCAACGGTTCGACGCGGGGTGCGTACAAGCTTGCGCGGCTGGGCTTCACGGTCAAGGAGATGCTCGGAGGTCTGGACTTCTGGATCCGCGACGGCCAGCCCGTGGCGACCGGCACCGAACGCGGCACCATGCCCACGGCCCGGCCCGCCATCGAATGCGCATGCTGACCCGGGGCGGCACCGCCATCGTCGCCGCCAACATGGCCACCACCGCCACATTGGCAGCCCCAGTGCCCGATGCGCCACCCGCCGGCTGGGCCTTGCGCCCGGCGCGGGTGGGCGATGCCGCCGCGCTGGCCCGGCTGTGCGCGGCGCATGCGGCATACGAGCGCATTCCGCACTGCGGCGATGGCCACGCGCAGCGGCTGGCGCACGGCATGGCGGCCGGTCGGCTCCACGCCTGGTTGGGCTTTCTGCACGGGGGTGCCGTTGGCTACGCCAGTGCCACCATCGACTACGCCACGCTCACGGCACGTCCCTTTCTGCACCTGGACTGCCTGTATCTGGAGCCGGTGGCGCGCGGGCTCGGGCTGGGCCGTCTGCTGGTGAACGCAGCCCTGCGCAGGGCGCGGGCCCTGGGATGCGATCAGCTCCAGTGGCAGACCCCGGACTGGAACGAAGGGGCCATCCGCTTCTACGACCGGCTGGGCGCCACCCGGTTGCCCAAGCAGCGATACACCCTGGCGGTGAATCCAGGCCAAAGCCCTGGCAGTCTGCGCGGCACAAGGAGCATCGGCTGCAACGCACGATAAACCGGTCTCGCCTCGGTTCTCGGGCGCTTCGCTCCGATGCTTTTTACCGCTCAGCCTCCTGGCAGGCGGGGCTGCTGCATGGGTTTCTACAATCGGGGGATGAAAACGCCTGCCTACACGCGCGCCGCGCAACTGCCCGACATCCTCGCCCAACGCATCGCCATCCTCGACGGTGCCATGGGCACCATGATCCAGCGCTTCAAGCTGGGCGAGGCGCAGTACCGGGGCGAGGGCTACAGCGGCCCGGGCAGTGCGGGCGACCGGTTCAAGGACTTTGCATACGACGTCAAGGGCAACAACGAACTGCTGTCGCTGACCCGGCCCGACGTGATCACCGACATCCACGAGCGCTACCTGGCTGCGGGCGCCGACCTGATCGAAACCAACACCTTCGGCGCGACCACCATTGCGCAGGAGGATTACCACATGGCCGACCTGGCGCGCGAGATGAACCTGCGCTCGGCGCAACTGGCCCGCGCCGCCTGCGACAAGTATTCGACACCCGACAAGCCCCGCTTTGTGGCCGGCGCCCTGGGCCCCACGCCCAAGACGGCCAGCATCAGTCCCGACGTGAACGACCCCGGCGCGCGCAATGTGGATTTTGAGCAGCTGCGTGCCGCCTACTACGAGCAGACCGAGGCGCTGGTCGAGGGTGGCAGCGACGTGCTGCTGGTCGAGACCATCTTCGACACGCTGAACGCCAAGGCCGCGCTGTTCGCCATCGACGAGTTCTTTGAAAAAAGCGGCGAGCGCCTGCCGCTCATCATCAGCGGCACCGTCACCGACGCCTCGGGCCGCATCCTCTCGGGCCAGACCGTCACGGCCTTCTGGCACAGCGTGCGCCACGCCCGCCCGCTGGCCATCGGCCTCAACTGCGCGCTGGGCGCCACGCTGATGCGCCCCTACATCCAGGAGCTGAACCGTGTGGCCGAGGACACCTTCATCAGCTGCTACCCCAACGCGGGCCTGCCCAACCCGATGAGCGACACCGGGTTCGACGAAACACCCGAGATCACCAGCCGCCTGGTGCACGAGTTCGCGGCCGAGGGGCTGGTCAACATTCTGGGCGGCTGCTGCGGCACCACGCCGGACCACATCGGCGCGATTGCCAAGGCGGTGGAAAGTGTGCCCACGCGCAAGATGTTTTACCCCGCTGAAGCGTGAATTTTGAGTAAAAATGGCCGTCAGCGCTTATCTGTAAAGCGCTGATAGCTATAAAAATAAGAGCAAATTCCGCACGGGTGCAGTGCGGCAACCCGTTGCAGGGCGGCGCCCTCTGCGGCAACCTTGCACGCTTCGTCTTTGTGCCTCCCTGTTTTCGCTCCCGCGCGTTCCCCCATGCTCGATACCGCCACCCCGCCCGCTCCCTCCACCGTTGAAGGGGACGACGTTGCCGCCGCGGCCGCCAAGGCCGCCGCCCACGCCGCGCTCAAGCTCGAAAAGCGCCTGGTGCGCCAGGTGGCGCAGGCCATCACCGACTTTGGCCTCATCGAAGACGGCGACAAGGTCATGGTGTGCGTGTCGGGCGGCAAGGACAGCTACGGCATGCTCGACGTGCTGCGTTTGCTGCAGCAGCGCAACGGCCACAAGTTCGAGCTGATCGCCGTCAACCTCGATCAGAAGCAGCCGGGCTTTCCGGCCCATGTGCTGCCTGAATATCTGACCCAGGTGGGCGTGCCCTTCCACATTGAGACGCAAGACACCTACAGCGTCGTCAAAGAGCACATCCCCGAAGGCAAGACCATGTGCAGCCTGTGCAGCCGCCTGCGCCGGGGCATCCTCTACCGCGTGGCCGACGAGCTGGGCTGCACCAAAATTGCCCTGGGCCACCACCGCGACGACATGCTGCAGACCTTCTTCTTGAACATGTTCTTCGGCGGCAAGCTCAAGGGCATGCCGCCCAAAGTGCAGAGCGACCGGGGCGACCACCTCATCATCCGCCCCCTGGCCTATGTGGCCGAGGACGACCTCGCGCGCTGGGCGCAGATTCAGCAGTTCCCCATCATCCCCTGCACCCTGTGTGGCAGCCAGGAGAACCTGCAGCGCAAGCAGATCGGCCAGATGCTGCGCGACTGGCAGCAGCTGTACCCCGGCCGCATCGAGAACATGGCCGTGGCGCTGCGCAACCTGGTGCCTTCGCACTTCATGGACCCGCGCCAGTTCGACTTCAAGGGCCTGGTGCCCAATAGGGTGCAGGACGCTGATGGCGACAAGGCGTTTGACCCGCAAGAGTTTCCGGCGCAGGCCGTGGGTACCCTCGCGGGCCTGTCGGTGATGCCGCGCTGACGGGTTCTGGCTCACCCGATTGCCATGGTTTTACTGACCGCGTTTCCATCCCCCCAACCGTTCAGGCTGAGCTTGTCGAAGCCGGGTACCAGCCTTCGACAAGCTCAGGCCGAACGGATGGGGCTGATTCATGTCTCGTTCATTCCCGATCCAGAGGCACCCCATGACCACCCTCCTCAAAGCCCCCGAACTGCTCCTGCCCGCCGGCTCGCTCGACAAGATGCGCGCCGCCTACGACTTTGGCGCCGACGCGGTGTACGCGGGCCAGCCCCGCTACTCGCTGCGCGCGCGCAACAACGAGTTCCGCCTGGAGCAGATCAAGCAAGGCATCGACGAGGCCCACGCGCGTGGCAAGAAGTTCTTTGTGACCAGCAACCTGATTGCGCACAACGACAAGATCCGCACCTACCTGCGCGACATCGAGCCCGTGATCGACTGCCAACCCGACGCGCTCATCATGGCCGACGCGGGCCTGATCATGATGGTCAAGGAAAAGTGGCCCGAGCAGGTGGTGCACCTCTCGGTGCAGGCCAACACCACCAATTGGGCGGCCGTGAAGTTCTGGCAGAAGATGGGTGTGGAGCGCATCATCCTCTCGCGCGAACTCAGCCTGGACGAGATTGAGAAGATCCGCCAGGAATGCCCCGACATGGAGCTGGAGGTGTTCGTGCACGGCGCGCTGTGCATCGCGTACTCGGGCCGCTGCCTGCTCAGTGGCTACTTCAACCACCGCGACCCCAACCAGGGCACCTGCACCAACGCCTGCCGCTGGAACTACGCCACGCACGGCGCCGACACCGACCCCACCACGGGCGAAGCCATCGCGCAGAAGATGGAAGGCGACTTCAACTTCGAGGCCGCGCAGCAGAAGGCCGAGCAGGCCTTTGCCTCCACCACCGGCAACGGCCAGCGCCACCCCAAGGCCGACCAGGTCTACCTGATCGAAGACGTCGGCCGCCCCGGCCAGCTCATGCCCATCATGGAAGACGAGCACGGCACCTACATCATGAACAGCAAGGACCTGCGCGCGGTGGAGCACGTGGCGCGCCTGGCGCAGATCGGCGTCGATTCGCTCAAGATCGAAGGCCGCACCAAGAGCCTGTACTACGTGGCCCGCACGGCGCAGGTGTACCGCCGCGCCATCGACGACGCCGTGGCCGGCCGCCCCTTCAACCCCGAGCTGCTCATCGAGCTGGAAGGCCTGTCCAACCGCGGCTACACCGGCGGCCTGCTGGAGCGCCGCCCCAGCAACGACTATCAGAACTACATCAACGGCCACTCGGCCACGCAGCGCAGCCAGTATGTGGGTGAGGTGCTGGGCACCCAGGGCCAGGCCGACGCGGGCCTGCAAGGGGATTGGGTGCAGGTCGAAACCAAGAACCACTTCGCCGTGGGCGACCTGCTGGAGGTGGTGCACCCCGGCGGCAATGCCACCGTGCGGCTGGAGCAGATGCGCAACGCCGAAGGCCAGCCCGTGCAGGTCGCGCAGGGCAACCCGGTGCGGGTGTGGATTCCGCTGCCCGCGCGCTATGCGGGTGCGCTGCTGGCGCGGGTGGTGGAGTCGCAGCCGCCAGCCGGCGCGCCCGAGCCTGCGCTGGCGGTGTGAGCGCGGCAGGCACCCTGCCCAGTAACCCACCCGCCTTGCGCCCGTCTGGGCGTGGCCCCGAGCATCGGCAGCCGCGTGTGTCTATCCAACGTGTCGCTGCCGAGAAAATGGATCAAAAATAGGCTTCAGCGCTTACTGGATAAGCATTTGATGCTATTAAAACGATAGTTCATGGCGTCTGCGTGGCGCCCGCAATGCACGCTGGTCACGCTTGCCAAATGGCTCCAGAATCGGGCATCCCCCGTTGTCTTGTGTTCCATGGCTGGCCCCATCGATTCCCCGCGCAGCGCGCAGCTGCCGCCCGTCGCCCAGTTCCTGGCCGAGGCGGCGCTGCAGCGGCAGGCGGCCCTGCTGGGGCAGGACAAGGCCGCCCTGCCGCAGCCTGCGCGGCCCGGGGCGGATGCGGCGGGACCACCGTCACCACCTTCTGTGTCACCGCCCCCTGGCGGCTTGCCGCTGCCGACGCCCGCCCCGGCGGACCGCGCCAGCATCTCGGCGCAGGCGCGGGAGCAGCTGGGCGCCGGTTTTGACGCGCGGCGTGCGGGGGCGGACTCTGGCGCCGCCGGTGCGGCCCGCGCGGGCGGCGGGCAGCGGTCGCAGCCGCAGCCGCTGCCCGCCCTTGGTGCCCCTTCCGTGGCGGCAGCCCCGGTGGCCGGGGCCTCGGCAGCGGCGTGGCCGGCATCGGGCCTGGGTGCGCCGCTGATGCGCTTGGTGAGCGCGCTGGTGGCGCAGGTTACGGCGCAGGCGGGCGCGGCGCAGCGCGTGGTGTCGGCCCAGCCCTGGCCCGTGGGCCTGGCGCAGGCGCTGGAGGCCGGCACGCTCGACGCCGACCAGCCGCCGCTGCAGACCTGGCTGGTGCGCCAGGGCACAGCGCAGACGGCGGAAGGGCCGCGCGGCTTTGCGCTCACGCTGCGGGTGCCGGTGCCCTGGCTCGCGGCGCAGGCGGCGGCTGCCCCGGCGTCTGCGCAGGCGGTGCCACCCGGCGCGCTCGCCGCTGCGTCGCTGCAGGCGCCGTTTGCGGGCGGGGGGCCGGCCTTGCAGTCGGGCGTGATGGCGCTGGTGCTGCAGGGCATGGACGCCGCCGCGCCCCGCACCAGTGCGCTGCTGGTGCTGGACATGCAGCCCCAGGTCGCGGCCACCGTGTACGGCCGCGACATGCTGCAGCAGGCGACCTCTGGCCGCCTCGACCCGTGGACGCAGATGGCCGTGCTGCAGGCCAGCGGCCAGGTGCCGCGCGACGAGGACCGCGCGCGCAACGGCGCCTCGGGCCTGTGCGAAACCGTGGGCTGCCCCTATGCAGCGCGGGCCGAATGCGCGCAGCCCTTTTGCGTGGCGCTTCGCGGCGTGCTGCCGCCCGATCCTGTGGGCCCCGCGGTGCGCCCCACTGTGGGCACTGCGCCGGGCGCTTAGCGCGGCTTTGCCTCCCCGGGCTGTGGGGGCCCGCTGGCGCGTGGCCGTGCCTGCCTCAGGCCGCCGGACTCGGCACGATGGACGCCGGGGGTGCGCCGGCCGGCACGGACTGTGGCGCGGCGGCCTCCAGCAGGAGCCGCACCTCGCGGCGCAGCATCTTGTTCAGAAAGCTGCGCGGGATTTCCTCCACGATGTGCACGGCGTCGGGCCGCAGCGGCGGCGGCAGGTGGTGCGCCAGGTACTGCGCCACCTCGCGCTCCAGTGCGGGCCGGTCGTGGCCGGTGCGCCAGCGGCGCCGCAGGCTCAGCACCAGCGCGGCCTGGGGGCCGTGCTGCACCAGGCAGGCTTCCTTGACCGCCGGGTGCGTGTGCACCACCTCCTCCACCTCGCGCGGGTTGAGCAGCTGGCCGTGGCGGGCCACGCGGTCGGCGTTGCGGCCCAGCACGTGCAGATAGCCGGCCGCGTCGAAGTAGCCCAGGTCGCCCATCACCACCCAGCCGTCGCGCAGGGTTTCGCGGGTCTTCTCGGGGTCGAGCCAGTAGCCCTCGAACCGCACGGGCGTCATCACCGTGATCAGCCCCATCTCGCCCTGGGGCAGCGGCGCAAATGCGTCATCGCGGATCACCACCTCCACCCCGGGCATCACGCGGCCCACGGTGCTGAGGATGTCGTTGCCCCGCGGCGTGCCCTGCGCATCCACGTGCTCGTGGGGCAGCAGCCAGGTGATGGGGGGCAGGGCCTCCAGGCAGCCATAGCCCTGCTGGAAGATCGGCCCGAAGCGGCGGATGGCCTCGGCAATCTTGGGTGCGGGCATCATCTCCGAGCCATAGGGCACGTGGCGCAGCGAAGACAGGTCGTACTGGTCCAGCGTGGGCTCGTCCAGCAGGTCGATGATGGCCGAGGGTGACAGGAAGGCGCGCGACACGCGGTGCTTCTGGATCAGGCCGGCCAGCGTGGCTGCCCGGAAATCCTCGGGCATGAGCAGGGCTGCACCCGACAGCAAGGTGGGCAGCACCAGGCCTGACCCGGGGCCTGTGAGCGGCACGCCGAGCATGTTCACATCCGGGCCGCCGCGGGGAGGCTGGAAGTCGATGGCGCGCGAGATCAGGCGCACGCTGTCGAGGTACTTGCGGTTGCTGTAGCCGATGGCCTTGGGCAGGCCGGTGGTGCCCGAGGTCATGTGCAGCGCAAACACGTCGTCTTCGTGAATGTCGGCCGTGCCGGCTGCTGGGGCGTGCTGCGCCAGGGCCTGCTCGTACTCGGCGCCCAGGGCCAGCGTGCGCAGGCCCGGCAGCCGGTCGCGCACGGCCTGCAGGATGGAGGCGCTCAGCAGCGGGTCGTGGATGAACACCGTGGGCCCGATGCGAGCGATGGTGGTGAGCGCCGCATCGGCGGGCAGGTGCTTGTGGAAGCTGGCGAAGATGGCGCCGTTTTCATAGGTGGCGAGACGGATCTCGTACTGCTCGCCGGTTTCGGGCAGCCAGGTGAAGACGACGTCGCCCTTCTTCACGCCCTGCGCGTGCATCCAGGCCTGCAAGCGGTACACGCGGTCTTGCAGCTGGGCATAGGTCATGGTGCCCCGCCGGTCTATCAGCGCAGGTTTGCGGGCATGGCGGCGGTAGGCCAGGCGTGCCACCGAGCGCGCGGTGCGCAGCCGGTTGAGCACAAGGCGCGCCAGCAGGCCGCGCAAGGACGGAAAGGCCATCGATTTCTCCCAGGACAGGCGTGTGGAAAGCAGAAGTCCCCGCAGTCTTTCACGCACCCGGGTGTCAAGACATGACCATTTGTATGTGAACGTATCTATGTGTTTCGGCGGTGCCCCGGACCCGGTCAATAAAAAAGCCGCCAGGGCCGGAATGCGGCTGGCGGCTTGGGGGGATGGGCGAGACCCGTCCCAGGTGCGGGACGGTGACCCCGCTGCGGTTCAACGGGCTTACGGATACAGCCCGCGCATTTGCCGCGCGTGCAGGATGCGCTGGCAGGCCACGATGAAGGTGGCGGTGCGCAGGCTCACCTTGTGTTCTTGCGCCACCTGCCACACGCCGGCAAAGGCCTCTTGCATGATGCGCACCAGGCGGGCGTTGATCTCGTCCTCGCTCCAGAAAAAGCTGGAGAAGTCCTGCACCCATTCGAAATAGCTCACCGTCACGCCGCCAGCATTGGCGATCACGTCGGGCAGCACCAGCACGCCCTTGTCGTTCAGGATGTCGTCGGCCTCGGGCGTGGTGGGTCCGTTGGCGCCCTCGATCACCAGCTTGGCCTTGATCTTGCCCGCGTTGTGCTGGGTGATCTGGCCTTCGAGCGCGGCGGGGATGAGGATCTCGCAGTCCACGCTCCAGAACTCCTCGGGCTTCATCGTGTCGGCGCCCTTGAAGCCTCCCACGCCGCCTTTCGCCTTCACGTGCGCTAGCAGGGCGGGCACGTCCAGGCCCTTGCTGTTGAAGATGGTGCCGGTGTGGTCCTGCACCGCCACCACTTGGGCGCCGGCTTCGGCAAACAGCTTGCCCGCAATGCCGCCCACGTTGCCGAATCCCTGCACCGCCACACGGGCGCCTTCCACCTGCAGACCGGTCAGCTTGGCCGCCTCGATGCCCACGGTGAACACGCCGCGGCCCGTGGCTTCCACGCGGCCCAGCGACCCGCCCAGGTCCACCGGCTTGCCGGTGACCACGCCGGTGGCGGTGGCGCCCACGTTCATCGAATACGTGTCCATCATCCAGGCCATGACCTGGCCGTTGGTGTTCACGTCGGGCGCGGGGATGTCCTTGGAGGGGCCGATGATGATGCCGATCTCGCTGGTGTAGCGGCGCGTGAGGCGCTCCAGCTCACCCATCGACAGCGTCTTGGGGTCCACGCGGATGCCGCCCTTGGCCCCGCCGTAGGGCACGTTCACGGCCGCGTTCTTGATGCTCATCCAGGCCGACAGGGCCATCACTTCGGACAGCGTCACGTCCTGGTGAAAACGCACGCCGCCCTTGCCCGGGCCGCGGCTGGTGTTGTGCTGCACGCGGTAGCCCTCGAAGTGGGCGATGGTGCCGTTGTCCAGCTCGATGGGCACGTCCACGATCAGCGCGCGCTTGGGGCGCTTGAGCGTCTCGACCCAGCGCGCCAGGTCGCCCAGGTACGGCGTGACGCGATCGACCTGCTGCAGATAGATGCCCCAGGGGCCGAGGTTGTCGGCCTGCAGGTAGGAGGGCAGGGTGTGGACGGCGCCCGCGGGGGTGGCGGCGGCTGCGCCAGAGGATGACGACATGGTGGATTCCTTGTGGGATCAGATCAGGCCGCGAAGCTTATGCCTGTGCCCGCAGGCTGTCCAAGGCCGGAGTGTTTGGGTGTTATGCAAACGATGCATAACCACCGGAAAGCGCCTGTTCATGCGGCATTGCAGCATCGGGTGGCCGCCTCGGTGCGGCCTCGGCACGGTCTGCAGGCCGCGCCGAGGCCACCCTGGCGCAGGGCGCCATCGAGCCCTATTCAACCGTGAAATGCGTGAGCGCCGGGTCGCCCGTGGGGTAGCGCAGATCCAGGCTCTGCAGCACGCTGCGCAGCACGGTGGCGATCATCAGGTTGCGGTGCGTCTTGGAGTCGGCGGGCACGATGGTCCAGGGCGCCCAGGGCGTGTGCGTGGCACCCAGCAGCGTGTTGTAGGCGCGGCGGTAGGCGGCCCACTGCTTGCGCACCTCGATGTCGCCCATGCTGAACTTCCAGTGCTTGGCCGGGTCGTCCAGCCGCTCCTGCAGGCGCTCGCGCTGTTCATCGGCGCTGATGTGCAGCAAGAACTTGAGCACGATGGTGCCGGTCTCGCTGAGCATGCGCTCGAAGTCGTTGATGTGCGCCAGCCGCTGCTGCTGCTGCTCGGGCGTGATCCAGCCGTTGACCACGGGCACCAGCACGTCCTCGTAGTGGCTGCGGTTGAACACCGTGATGTCGCCCGCCTGCGGCACCTGCTGGTGGATGCGCCAAAGGTAGTCGTGCGCCCGCTCCGTTTCGGTGGGCGCCTTCCAGCCCACGGCCTTCACGCCCAGCGCGCTCATGCGCCCGAACACACCGCGGATCGTGCCGTCCTTGCCCGAGGTGTCGGTGCCCTGCAGCACCACCAGCAGCTTGTAGCGCTTGTCGGCGTAGAACAGGTTCTGCAGCGCATCCAGCTCCACCGCCAGCTCTTCCACCGCCGCCTTGTCCCGGGCCTTGTCGCCCACCGAGAACGGCTTGGCGCCGGGGTCGATGTCGTCCAGCGACATGTTCTGGCCCGGCGGCTGCCAGGGCGCGAGGCGCTGGGCCAGGTCGGGCGGGGTGGCGGCAAACGATGGCGGCATGGGCAGTCTCCGGGGAAGCGGCGCCGTGCGCCGCGGGGGTTGAACGCGCAAACACGTACTCGACGATACACGCAGTGGCTGAGGGCGGGGTCGTGGGCGGGGTCAGGGTGCGGCCGATCTGGCGGTGGGTCGCCGCGGCCTCGCAGGCACGGCGGGCGCCAGCTGCTGAAGGGCCGGCACAGGGTGCTATACAAAACATAGCTATCAGCGCTTTGCAGTAAAGCGCTGGCGGCACTTTTCATTCAATATTCAGGCCAGGCCGGCGCCCTGCGGTGCCGCTGGTTCGCGCATCAGCGCCACAAAGCGCGCCGCGCCCAGCCCCAGCGGCCGTTCCTTGGACCACACCACGTCCACCCACAGCGCCGTGCCGTTGCTGAGGTTCTCGAACGGCATCTCCACCAGCGAACCGGCGTCAATGCGCGGCTGCACCAGCGCGCGCGGCTGCCAGCCCCAGCCCAGGCCCGCCTCGATCAGGCCCAGCGCGGCCAGGTGGTTGTCGGTGCGCCACTGGTGGCGGGCAAACACGAAGCGTGGGTCGGTCTGGCCCAGGTCGCGGCTGGCCACCACGATCTGGCGCGTGGTGGTCAGGTGCTCCTCGCGCAGGCGGGCGCTGCCCGGTGGCTCGCCGCGTGCCGTGGCGGCGGCGCGGGCGGCGACCAGCACCGGGTGCTGTGGCGCCATCACCGCCACCAGGGTTTCGGTGCCCACTTCCTGAAAGCCCTCGCGCCCGTCGATGCTGGGCCGCTCGAACACCAGCGCCAGCTGCGCGCGCCCGCTGTGCAGCAGCGCCAGCGCATCCACCTGCGGCGCGGCCAGCACCTCCACCTGCAGCAAGGGATAGTCCTGCGCCAGCGCGGCCAGGGGCCCCGTCCAGCGCGCAGCCAGCAGTTCGGGCGCAATCGCCAACGTAAGGCGCTCTTCCAGGCCCTGGGTCAGCGCCAGCGCCTGGGCGTTGAGCTGCTGCAGCTGCCCGGCCAGCAGTCGGGCCTGGGGCTCCAGCGCGCGGGCGGCGGCCGTGGGGCGCGGCTCGCGCCCGCTGCGGTCAAACAGCTGCACGTCCAGCTCCGCCTCCAGGTGGGCGATGGTCATGCTCACCGCCGAGGGCACGCGCGAGAGTGCACGCGCGGCCGCAGAGAACGAGCCGTGGTCCAGCACGGCCAAAAACACCTGGACGCTATCGGAATGGAAAGCCATGGCGGGCGCCGATCTATCAGAAAATCTGAAACAAGCTGACTTTAAGTGTCAGGCACACAAATATAAAGTCCGGGCCCATGGACTCCTCGAAACCTGTGCTGTTTGGACTGCAAGGCGCCCGGCGCCGCCTGATTTACGTCACCCTGTACGAACTGATTGCCATTGGCGCCGCCACGGTGGGCCTGGCGCTGCTCACCGGCCAGGGCGCGGGGCACTCCAGCGTGGTGGCGGTGGCGGCTTCGGCCGTCGCCATCGTGTGGAACATCGTCTTCAACTGGGCCTTCGAGCGCTGGGAAGCGCGCCAGCCCGTGCGCGGGCGCAGCGTGGCGCGCCGTGTGGCGCACGCCATCGGGTTCGAAGGCGGGCTGGTCTTCACGCTGGTGCCGCTGTTCGCCTGGTGGTTTGGCGTGAGCCTGTGGCACGCGTTTGTGATGGACCTGGGGCTGATCGTGTTTTTTCTGTGCTACACGTTTGTCTTCAACTGGGCGTTCGACCACCTGTTTGGGTTGCCGGCGTCGGCAATGGCGGCCTGAACCTCTCCCCTGTGCCCGTGGGCGGTATGCGCAGGCGTTGAACGCCCGGCAGGGCGTCAGGTGCGCTTGAGCCCGAGCACCTGCAGTTCGGCTTCGCTCAGGCGCGACAGGGCATCGGCGCGCAGCTTGTCCAGCTGCGTGCGGTGGCTGAAGTCCAGGTCGACGCCGCGCACGGCCTGGTTGCTGTCGCCGTCCAGCATGTAGGCCTCGCCGTTGGATTCGTTCTTGAGCAGCCACATGCGGCGCACGGTGCCGCGTTGGCCCCCATGCGTTTGTTGCGAGCAAAAGCCATCGGCGTCCGACCGGCGCGTGAACGCCGCCTTGAGAAACTCCTCGCCCAGCAAGGTCACCCACACGCCCCAGCCCTCCTGCAGGCTGGCCTCGAAGCGCTGGCCCGGCTGCTGGGTGGCCACGTAGTGGGCGGTATCGACAGGGTGTTTCATGGTGTGCAAAGTGGGGCGCAAGACGCAGGGCGATCTTACCGCCGGGCGCCTGGCGGGACGGGCCCAAGGGGCGTGATCGTTGCCCCGCTTGGCCTACGCCCTGGGCGCGCTGTGCCAAGAGGCGCGCACGGCCTCGGAGCGCGGTGGCGTGGCGGCTGCGCCACCACGTAAAATCCCGCCCTTGCCCAAGGAGCGTTGCAGCGGCCTCACCGCCATGGTGAAAAAAGCCGTCAGGCTTGGGCACTCCAAAAGCTATTCAAGCCCCACCGCAACGACGCTCACCTGTATGTCCGCTGCCCCTGCACAGGTGAGTCCTATGTCTTCCGCTGTAACCCTGCCCCCCATGAAGCTGTCCGGCCTGGAGCCCGTCTCCATTGGCGAGGGCACCTTGTTCGTCAACATCGGCGAGCGCA
The DNA here is from genome assembly GCF_049198005.1 of Paracidovorax sp. MALMAid1276. Taxonomy (NCBI): domain Bacteria; kingdom Pseudomonadati; phylum Pseudomonadota; class Betaproteobacteria; order Burkholderiales; family Comamonadaceae; genus Paracidovorax; species Paracidovorax sp. MALMAid1276. The sequence goes on from NZ_JBMIRS010000105.1 coordinate 21,405, forward strand.
CCAACGTCACCGGCTCCAAGGCGTTTGCGCGCATGATTTTGAACGGCCAGTACGAAGAGGCCCTGGCCGTGGCGCGCCAGCAGGTGGAGAACGGCGCGCAGGTCATCGACATCAACATGGACGAGGCCATGCTCGACAGCAAGGCGGCCATGGTGCGTTTTCTGCAGCTGATCGCGTCCGAGCCCGACATCGCGCGTGTGCCCATCATGGTCGACAGCTCCAAGTGGGACGTGATCGAGGCCGGGCTGCGCTGCATCCAGGGCAAGGGCATCGTCAACTCCATCAGCATGAAAGAGGGCGTGGAGAAGTTCAAGCAGGAGGCGCGGCTCGTCAAGCGCTACGGCGCCGCCGCCGTGGTGATGGCGTTCGACGAAGTGGGCCAGGCCGACACCTTCGCGCGCAAGATCGAGATCTGCGAACGTGCCTATCGCGTGCTGGTCGATGAGGTGGGCTTTCCGCCCGAAGACATCATCTTCGACCCCAACATCTTCGCCGTGGCCACCGGCATTGAAGAGCACAACAACTACGCGGTCGATTTCATCGAAGCCACGCGCTGGATCAAGCAGAACCTGCCGGGCGCCAAGGTGTCGGGCGGCGTGTCCAACGTGTCGTTCAGCTTCCGCGGCAACGACCCGGTGCGCGAGGCCATCCACACCGTGTTCCTGTACCACGCCATCCAGGCGGGCATGGACATGGGCATCGTCAACGCGGGCATGGTGGGCGTGTACGACGAGCTGGAGCCCGTGCTGCGCGAGCGCGTGGAAGACGTGGTACTCAACCGCCGCCCCGACGCGGGTGAGCGCCTGGTCGAGATCGCCGAGACCGCGAAGAGCGGCGCCAAGGACGAGAGCAAGAAGCTCGAATGGCGCGGCACGCCCGAGCACCCCAAGACCGTGGGTGAGCGCCTGTCCCACGCGCTGGTGCACGGCATCACCGACTTCATCGTCGAAGACACCGAAGAGGCCTACCGCGCCATTCTGGCCAAGGGCGGGCGCCCGCTGCATGTGATCGAAGGCCCGCTCATGGACGGCATGAATGTGGTGGGCGACCTGTTCGGCGCGGGCAAGATGTTTTTGCCTCAGGTGGTGAAAAGCGCGCGCGTGATGAAAAGCGCCGTGGCCCACCTCATTCCCTACATCGAGGAAGAAAAGCGCCAGGACGAGCTGGCCGGGCGCGATGTGCGCAGCAAGGGCAAGATCATCATCGCCACCGTGAAGGGCGATGTGCACGACATCGGCAAGAACATCGTCACCGTGGTCCTGCAGTGCAACAACTTCGAGGTGGTGAACATGGGCGTGATGGTGCCCTGCCACGAGATCCTGGCGCGCGCCAAGGTCGAGGGGGCCGACATCGTGGGCCTGTCGGGCCTGATCACCCCCAGCCTCGAAGAAATGCAGTACGTGGCGGGCGAGATGCAGAAGGACGACCACTTCCGCATCAAGAAGATCCCGCTGCTGATTGGCGGCGCCACCACCAGCCGCGTGCACACGGCCGTCAAGATCGCGCCGCATTATGAAGGCCCCGTGGTCTACGTGCCCGACGCCTCGCGCAGCGTGAGCGTGGCCCAGAGCCTGCTGGGCGACGGCGCGCAGAGCTATGTGGATGAACTGAACGCCGACTACGACAAGGTGCGCACCCAGCACGCCAACAAGAAGCAGACGCCCCTGTGGCCGCTGGCCAAGGCCCGCGCCAACCGCACGCCCGTCAACTTCAGCACTTATGTGCCGCCCACGCCGCGCCTGCTGGGCCGCCGCGTGTTCAAGAATTTCGACCTCACCGAGCTGGCCAAATACATCGACTGGGGCCCGTTCTTCCAGACCTGGGACCTGGCCGGTCCTTACCCCGCCATCCTCACCGATGAGATCGTGGGCGAGCAGGCGCAGCGCGTGTTGGCCGACGGCCAGGCCATGCTGAAGAAACTCATCGAAGGCCGCTGGCTCAGCGCCAGTGGCGTGCTGGCGCTCTACCCCGCCAACAGCGTGGGCGACGACATCGAGTTCTACACCGACGAGACACGCACCGAGGTGCTGATGACCTGGTACGGCCTGCGCCAGCAGACCGAAAAGCAGGTCATCGATGGCGTGACCCGCCCCAGCCGGTGCCTGGCCGACTTCGTGGCGCCCAAGGACAGCGGCATCGCCGACTACGCAGGCCTGTTCGCCGTCACGGCCGGCCTGGGCGTGGAGAAGAAGGAGCAGGCCTTTGTGGATGCGCTGGACGACTACAGCGCCATCATGCTCAAGAGCCTGGCCGACCGCCTGGCCGAAGCCTTTGCCGAATGCCTGCACCAGCGCGTGCGCACCGACCTGTGGGGCTACGCCGCCGGTGAGCAACTCAGCAACGACGAGATGATTGCCGAGAAGTACCAGGGCATCCGCCCTGCGCCTGGCTACCCCGCCTGCCCCGACCACAGCGCCAAGCAGGAGCTGTTCCGCGTGCTGCAGTGCGAAGAGATCGGCATGGGCCTGACCGAGAGCCTGGCCATGACCCCCGCCGCCAGCGTGAGCGGCTTCTACATCGGCCACCCCGACGCCGTGTACTTCAACGTCGGCAAGATCGGCGAGGACCAGCTGCACGACATGGCCCAGCGCCGGGGCATGGAGGAGACGCTGCTGGCGCGGCTGCTGGCACCGAATCTGTGAACTATAAAAATGATAGCTCTCAGCGCTTGATGGATAAGCGCTAAGGGCAATTTTCATTCATCAAACGGCCCCTGCATGCAGGGGCCGTTCTGCTGGGGGCGCCGCTTTCCAAGCACGGTCGTCGGCCGTTGTGCACCCCACCGTCGTAGGGATGGATTTTGGGCGCGGCTGGCATGTAATGGCTGCCGCCTCTGCAAGGCTTTGGCCGTGCCTGCGCCTCTGCGGCTCGCGCATTGGCACCGCGTGCGGAGGCGGCAACTGCGGCATCGGGTGGCCTGTGGCGCCGATGCCTTCCCATACACATCACGACGGGGCACCCACATTTCCATGCTGCGACTTCCTGGGCTTTCGGGGCGCGGATTCAGCCTTTGGGCTGCGCGCGTGGGTGCGTTCATGGCGCTTGCGCTGGCCTTGGGCTGGTCGGGGCGGGCCGCAGCCCAGCACACGTCGACCGAGTGCCCGCCCCAGACGGCGACGGTCACCAGCGGTGGCTCGGTCACGATCAACATTTCGGACTGCGCCTACAACATCGGGTTTGCTGGCAGCGGTCTGGTGGATGGTGGTTCTTATGGCCCGCCGGACTTTGAGGACCACGGCACCGGAACGCTGCGCATCACCGGCGGGCAGTGGTTTCTGGACTACAGCCACAACGGCACCAGCGGCATTGGCGGCACCGATGTGTTCGAGTTCTCGGATGGGTCCTACTACGGCGACGGGGACGTGCGGGTCACGATCACCATCACCGCGTCGGCCTCGCCCATCACGGTCACGCCGGGCACCCTGCCAGCGCTGAAAGCGGGAACGGCGTTCTCGCAATCCCTGTCTTCGTCCGGCGGACTTGCACCCTACACCTATGCGCTGCAAAGTGGCGTGCTGCCTGTGGGCCTGAGCCTGAGCGCGGGCGGCGTTCTCAGCGGAACACCCACCCAGCGCGGCGGCTACTCGTTCAGCGTGCGCTCCACCGACGCCACCACACCCACGCCCCAGCACACCGACAAAGGCTACACCGGCACCGTGGCCAACCCCACGCTGACCCTGACCACGCCCAGCGGTACGGCGGGGCAAGGTGTGCCGTTTTCGCAAACGCTGGCCACATCGGGCGGGGTGGCTCCTTACATTTACCAAATAGAGACGGGGAGCCTTCCGGCCGGCATCTCCCTGTCGGGCAGCGGCGTGGTCAGCGGCACCACGGCGGCCGCCCCGGGCAATTACCCGGTCACGCTGCGCGTGACGGACTCCAGCGCCGGGCCGGGCGTGTACTTCGAGCTGGAAAACTACACCCTCACGGTGAGCACGTTGCCCACCCTCAGCATCACCGATGTGTCAGCCAACGAAGGCAACGCTGGCACCACCAACTTCGTCTTCACGGTCAATCTGAGCGCGCCTGCTGGCGCCGGTGGTGTGAGCTTCGACATTGCCACCGCCGACGGCACGGCGGTGGCGGGCGTGGACTACGTGGCCCGGAGCCTCACCGGCCAGACCATAGCGGCCGGCAGCAGCAGCTACATATTCACCGTGCAGGTGCAGGGCGACACCCTGCGCGAGCCGAACGAGACCTTCTTCGTCAACGTCACCAACGTCTCCGGCGCCATCGTGGCCGATGGCCAGGGCATGGGCACCATCGTCAACGACGACCCGCTGCCCAGCCTGTCCATCAACGATGTGAGCGTGGTCGAAGGCAACGCGGGCACCACCGCCGCCGTGTTCACCGTCACGCTCAGCCCCGCCAGCGGCGAGACCGTCACGGTGAACTACGCCACGGCCAATGGCACGGCCGCCCAGCCGGGCGACTACACCGCCGCCAGCGGCACGCTCACCTTCACCCCGGGGCAGACGGCGCTCACCATCACCGTGCTGGTGAATGGCGACACCCAGCCCGAGGCCAATGAAACCTTCTTCGTCAACCTGAGCGGCGCCACCAACGCCACCATGGCCGACAACCAGGGCGTCGGCACCATCACCAACGACGATGTCCCCGTCTCGGTCAGCCCGGGTGGGTTGCCTGGCGCTGCCGTGGCCGCCGCCTACAGCCAAGCCGTGTCCGGCAGCGGCGGTTCGGGCAGCTACACCTTTGCCGTCACGGCCGGCAGTCTGCCGGCGGGCCTCACGTTGGCGCCCGGCGGCCTGCTCAGCGGCACGCCCACGGCGGGCGGCACCTTCCACTTCACCATCACGGCCACCGACACCAGCGCCGCGCCCGGCCCCTACACGGGCAGCCAGGCCTACACCCTGCTGGTGGGGCCGCCCACGCTCGGCCTGGCGCCTGCCAGCCTGCCCGGCGGCACGCGCACCGTGGCTTACAGCGCCACGCTGGCGGCCTCGGGCGGCACCGCGCCGTACAGCTACGCGGTCACGGCGGGCAGCCTGCCGGGCGGCCTCGCGCTCAGCGGGGGCGGCGCGCTCACGGGCACGCCCACGGTGGCGGGCAGCTTCAACTTCAGCATCACCGCCACCGACAGCAGCACCGGCACCGGGCCCTACACCACCACCACCGCCTACACCGTGGCCGTGGCCGAGGCCACGCCGGTGGCGAGCAATTCGGCCCACACGGTGGCCCACAACTCGTCGGCCAACACCGTGCCGCTGAGCCTGAGCGGCGGCCCGCCCAGCGCGCTGGCCATCACCACCCCGGCCGTGCACGGCACGGCCACGGTCAGTGGCACCACCATCACCTACACACCCCACGCGGGCTACGCCGGGCCCGACAGCTTTGCCTACACCGCCACCAACGGCGCAGGCACCTCGGCCCCCGCCACGGTCAGCATCACCGTCAGCGCGCCCACCATCGTCGCCACACCCGCCGGGGCCGACACCGCCACGGTGGGCACCGCGTTCAGCCGCACCTACACGTGGAGCGGCGGCGCCGCGCCCTACACCGGCATGCAGGTGCTCAACCTGCCCGTGGGCCTGTCGGTGACCGCCACGACGGCCACCACCGCCACGGTGTCAGGCACGCCCACCACAGCAGGGGTGTTCAACCTGGCCTTGTCGGCCACCGACAGCAGCACCGGCACCGGCCCCTTCAGCGGCGGCGCCAACGTGGCGCTCACGGTGGCCGCGCCCACCGTCGCCATCACCCCGGTCACACTGCCCGATGCGCCCGCCCACACCGCCTACAGCCAGGCCCTTGCCGCCACCGGCGGCATTGCGCCCCACAGCTTTGCCGTCACCGCCGGGGCGCTGCCGCCCGGCCTGACACTCAGCGCGGCGGGCGTGCTCAGCGGCACACCTGGCGGCGCGGGCAGCCACAGCTTCACCGTGACCGCCACCGACCACAGCGGCAACACGTATACCGGCAGCCAGGCCTACACGCTGCAGGTCGTGGCCAGCCGCACCTACACCGGCGCATCGCCCGCAGGCGGCGGCGCCATCACCGCCAGCTTCACCGGCGGGGGCGCGGCCTGCGTGTTCGCCAGCGCGCAGTTCATCCCGCTGGCCGGGCATGCGGCCAGCCCGCCAGCGGGCTCGGCACCGCAGGGTGTGCAGTTTCTGCACGGGCTGTTCGACTTTGCCACCACGGGCTGCACGCCCGGCAGCACGCTGCAGTTCACCGTGACCTACCCCAGCGCGCTGCCCGGCGCAGCGCAATACTGGAAGTACGGGCCCACCGCAGGCAACGCCACACCGCACTGGTACACCGTGCCCTCCACCGTGGCGGGCGCAGCGATCAGTTTCAGCATCGCCGACGGCGGCCTGGGCGACGACGACCTGGCCGCCAACGGCACCGTGGTGGATGCGGGGGGCGCGGGCTTTGGCGCCGGCAGCGGGACCATCGGCGTGCCCGTGGGAGACGGGCTGCCGCTGTGGCTGACGCTGGCCGTGCTGGGCGCCGCTGCCTGGCAGCGCGGCCGTGCAGCGCGCGGCCGGCGCTAGTGCAAGGGCTTTGATGCTACTATTTTGGTAGCTGACAGCGCTCGACCATCAAGCGCTGGAGCCTGTTTTCATTCAAAAATATCCAAGCTCAGACCGGTACTTCACGGCCGTGCGGGTGCAGCGCCGTCGGGCAGTTTTGCGATGACCTTGATTTCGAAGTCAAACCCGGCCAGCCAATTCACGCCCAGCGCCGTCCAGTTGGGGTAGGGCGCGCGGGGAAACACCTCGTCCTTCACAGCCAGCAGCGTCTCGAACTGGTGCTCGGGGTCGGTGCTGAAGGTGGTCACATCCACGATGTCGTCCAGCCCGCAGCCGGCGGCCTGCAAGGTCGCCTTCAGGTTGTCGAAGGCCCGCCGCACCTGGGCCTCGAACTCCGGCTCTGGCGAGCCATCCTCGCGGCTGCCCACCTGGCCCGAGACAAACAAAAATCCGTTGGCGCGGACAGCCGGCGAATACCGGTGGCGCTCGTACAGGGCCTGGCGGCCGGAGGGGAAAACAACATCACGCTGGGTCATGAAAAGCTCCTGGTTGCATGGTTCATCGACGGATGGATCGATGAATGGATGAATCGCTGATCGGATGCGATGAAGGAACTGTAGAAGCGCCCGCCACGCCGATAAACACGCAACTGCACGCACCACTGTTCTTAAAATCCAAACAATCCTTCAACGACCAACCGGGGCCCGCCATCGACCGCTTTGATGCCATGCTGGCATTTGCCCGTGTGGTGGAGACCGGCAGCTTCACCAAAGCCGCGCTGACGCTGCACATGAGTCGCACCACCGCCACGCAGCTGGTGCAGCAGCTCGAAGCCCGCCTGCGCGTCAAGCTCTTGCACCGCACCACCCGGCGCGTGCAGGTCACGGCCGACGGTGCCGCCTACTACGAACGCGTGGTGCGCCTGCTGGCCGAGCTGGACGACGCGGAGACCAGCCTTTCCAGCGCATCGGCCGCACCCCGGGGGCGCCGGAGGGTGGACGTGCCCAGCCCGCTGGCGCGCCTGGTCCTCATCCCCGCGCTGCCCGCGTTCCATGCCCAGTACCCCGAGATCCTGCTGCACCTGGGCGTGAGCGACCGCCCGGTGGATCTAATCGGCGACAACGTGGACTGCGTGGTGCGCGGCGGCGCCCTGACCAACCCCGCCCTGGTCGCGCGCCATGTGGGCGACCTGGAACTGCGCGTGTACGCCGCCCCCAGCTACCTGCAACGCGCAGGCACGCCCGACCACCCCAGCGCGCTGCAAGGCCCACACCACCGCACCGTGGGGTTCCTGTGGGCGCGCACCGGCCGGTCCCTGCCGTTTGACATGCGCCGCGGCCCCGAACGTGTGCAGGCCCAGGGCCACGACATCTGCGCCGTGGACGACGGCAACGCCTACCTGGCCGCGGGTCTGGCCGGCCTGGGCGTGCTCTGGCTGCCCGACTACATGGCCCGGCCCCACGTGGCGGCCGGTGAGCTCGTCCCGCTGCTGCAGGGCTGGACGCTGGACCCCATGCCCCTGTACGTGGCCTACCCACCCCATCGCCACGTCAGTGCCAAGGTGCGCGTGTTCATTGACTGGGTGGTGGGGCTGATGGCGGTGCATGCGCCTGTGCAGGGGCATGGCGCGCGGCCCTGAGCGCATCGGTGTGGCCGCCATGCGGGTTCAGAATCCCGGGTATGCAAGAAATGAACAAGACAATGACGCAGTCCAAGGTGTGTCGCCCTGCGGCCGCCGCGGCGGTGCTGCTGCTGGCGGCGGGCACCGGCATGTTTGCCATCGCCGCCGACTGGGCCTTCGGCTATCGGCCCATCCAGGCGCATATGGCCGTGTATTCCGGCGGCCTGGGCGATCCGGCCCCGCCCACGGGGCAAGAGGCCAAGGTGTCCTTCCACGTGCAGGGCGCTGCCGCACGGGAGCTGTTCGATCGTATGGGCCCGGACGCGAAAGACGTGTGCGGAGCCGACGCCACCACCCGGGTCCGCAGGAGGGACCAACTGGAATGCATCCGCTACTCAGCGAGCAACCACAGCTGCTACTTCGGCTTCGACCTGAAAACCGGCAAGAGCATCGGCGGAAGCATTTGCTGAAGTGATGGCTTACCTGGTGGGTGCCCGGCCGCGCTAGGCACTCCGCACCGCTGCCTCAATCGCCGCGATGTCAATCTTGCGCATGGTCATCATCGCGTCAAAGGCCCGCTTGGCCGCAGCGCGGTCGGGCCCCTGGATGGCTTCGGTCAGCACCCGGGGCGTGATTTGCCACGAGACTCCCCAGCGGTCCTTGCACCAGCCGCAGGCGCTCTCCTGTCCACCGTTGCCTACGATGGCATTCCACAACCGGTCGGTCTCGGCCTGGTCGTCCGTGGCCACCTGAAATGAAAACGCTTCGGTCTGCGGAAAGGTGGGGCCGCCGTTCAGCCCCAGGCACGGGATGCCCAGTACGGTGAATTCCACGGTCAACCCGTCGCCCTGTTGGCCCACGGGGTAGTCGCCCGGCGCATGCATGACGCGGCCCACGGCGCTGTTGGGGAAGGTGGCGGCGTAGAACCTGGCGGCCTCCAGCGCGGTGCCGTTGAACCAGAGGCAGATGGTGTTTTTGGGGGACATGGGATGGATCTCCGCAGTGAAAACGGGGGAACGGGTGGTACTCGTCCGATGGAGTCTTTCTCGCTTCGCTGGGGGGACGGCAACCTGGTCCCATGGTGCCTTGATGGGATGGCCGAGGAAACTATCTTTTTATATCCATGGGAAGATAAAATATCCAAAATGGAATAAACGTAGGTAATTGCATGATCGCATTCCACCGCACAGCGCTGGCAAAGCAGCTGGTTCAGGCCTTGCAAGGTCGGCTGCTGTTGGGTGACGCGCACAACGGCCTGTTTCTGGCCGCGCCCCGCCGCACCGGCAAAAGCACCTTTCTGCAGGGAGACCTTGCCCCTGCCTTGCGGGAGGCGGGGGTGGTCGTGGTGTATGTGGACCTGTGGGCCGATACGCGCAGGGATCCTGGGGCGCTGATTGCGGAGGCCATCGGCCAGGCCCTGCAAGCCCACCTGGGGGTGGTGGCGCGCGCTGCCCGCAAGGCCGGCGTCAAAAGCGTCAAAGTGGCAGGTGCGCTGGACATCGACACCAGCAAGATCGGCCAGCTGGATGGCCTGACCTTGGTCGATGCGTTGCGCAGCCTGCGCGAGGCCGCCGACCGGCCCGTGGCGCTGATCGTTGACGAGGCCCAGCACGCCTTGACCAGCGAGGCTGGCGAGGTCGCGATGACGGCGTTGAAATCAGCGCGCGACCAGATGAATCGGCCCGGTCAGGTGAACCTCATGCTGGTGATGTCGGGCTCCGACCGCGACAAGCTGCTGCGCTTGGTGGTGAGCGCGGGCGCACCGTTTTATGGGTCGCAGATCCAGGCCTTGCCACCGCTAGACACGGATTTCATTGCCCATGTTGCCGGGCTGGTGGAGGCCCAGCGGCCGGACCTGGTGCCGGTGGACCGGGCAGCGCTGCAGGAGGCGTTTGCCGCGTTCGGGCACAGGCCGCAGTTTTTCATGGCGGCGATGGGCGCTGTGCTGAGCCCCTTGTCAGGCCACAGCGGACGGTTCGAGCCGGCCTTGCAACAGGCTGCGCTGGACCAGCAGGCGCAGGACGAAGCGCAGATGGAGTCCGACTACCTGGGGCTCAAGCCGGTAGAGCAACTGGTCCTGTGGCGCATGCTGGACCTGGGACCGCGCTTTCGCCCCTACGACGCAGAGGCTTTGCGGTTCTACCGGGAGAAGCTGGGCAGGCCGGTCAGCGTGCAGCAAGCGCAAAAGGCGCTGGAATCGCTGCGGCAGCGCACGCCCGCCGTGGTGTGGAAATCGGCGCGCGGCGAATACGCCGTGGAGGACGCTGCCATGCACCGCTGGTTTCAGATGCGCGTGGGTGCTGGCACATGGCCACCGCGCTCGCGGCAGGGCCGTTTGTTGCCAGACGATGAGTGAGCCCGCCCTATGGCGAATCTGGCCGTCTGGGCACGGTGACGATCATGGGGCCACGTGGGCGTCGCTACCCGGCCCATCCCCCGCCCCACCCGCCATCTCCAACTGCATCAGGATCATGTTCACCAGCGTGCTCACCGTGGGTCGCCCGGTCTCGATCACGAAGTGCGCCGTCTCGCGGTACAGCGGGTCGCGCTGGGCGTACAGCTCGCGCAGCTTGTCCAGCGGGTTGCCGACCTGCAGCAGCGGGCGGCTGCGGTCGTGCTTGATGCGCTTGTAGATCTCTTCGGCCGAGGCGCGCAGGTACAGCACGTGGCCGAAGCGGCGCAGCACGCTGCGGTTGTCCGGGCGCAGCACGGCGCCGCCGCCGGTGGACAGCACCCTGCCGCCGGGCTGCTGCGCCAGGTGCGCGAGCAGGGCGGCTTCCTCGTCACGAAAGCGGGCCTCGCCCTCGGCCTCGAAGAACTGGCGGATGCTCATGCCCAGGTGCTGTTCCAGGCGGTGGTCCACGTCGATGAAAGGGACGCCGGCGCGGTGCGCCAGCTGGCGGCCGATGGTGGATTTGCCCGAGCCGGGCATGCCGACCAGTGCGCAGCGGATCTGCATAGCGATGGAAGAAAAGGGGTCTGATGGACGGCCGCGAGTGGCGCAGCAGGCGTGCTGCATGCGCCCCGCAGCTGGACGCCGAGTGTAAGCCGCAGGGGGGCGAGGGCCGGTCGGCTGCAACTGTCGCGGCCCAGGCCAGCGGCCGCCGCCGCTCAGGGGGTGCACAGCCTACAGCGCGGCGTACACCAGTGCGGGGTACAGCTCGGTCAGCTGCATGAGCTGGCCGGGTGCCTGGGTGAGCAAGATGGCAAACAGGTCTTCGGCGGGGTCGACGAAGAAGAAGGTGCCGCCCAAGCCGCTCCAGCTGTAGGTGCCGGCGCTGGCGGGGCTGGTGGCCACCCCGGCGGCCCGGCGCACGGCCACACCCAGGCCGAAGCCGTAGCCCGGGGGCAGGATGTCGCCCGCCGTGCCGATGTGCGCGCCCAGGTGGTCGGCGGTCATGAAGTCCACGGTGGAGCGGCTGGCCAGGCGCACGGTGTTTTGCGGAACGTCGGGGCCGGGCGCGGTGCCGCGCCCCAGCATCAGCTCCAGGAAGCGGGCGTAGTCGCTGGCCGTGGACACCAGCCCGCCCCCGGCGGATTCGAAGGTGGGCGCGGCCGACACGTCGATCAGCGCCACGTCGGCGCCGGTCTGCGGGTCGCGGGCAAAGGCTTCGGCCAGGCGGGGTAGCTGCTGCGGCGGCACATGAAAGCCGGTGTCCCGCATGCCCAGCGGCTCGAACACGCGGCGCTGCAGGATGGTGGACAGGGGCGCACCCTCCACCACCTCCAGCACGGCGCCCAGCACGTCGGTGGCACGGCTGTATTCCCAGGTGGTGCCGGGTTCGTGCACCAGCGGCATCGGGCCCAGGGCCGCCGCCAGCGCGGCGTTGTCGTGCTTGCGCGAACCGATGCGTGCGCTGCGGTAGGCCTCGTCCACCGGGCCTTCGCCCCAGGCATAGCTCAGGCCTGCGGTGTGGCGCAGCAGGTCGTGCACGGTGGCCTCGCGCCGCACGGGGCGCAGGCTGCCCGTGGCCGGGTCGCGCACCTGCTGCCCGGCAAAGGCCGGCAGGTAGTGCGCCACCGGGTGCGACAGCAGCAGCCGGCCTTCTTCCATCAGCATCAGCGCAACGAGCGAGGCCACGGGCTTGGTCATCGAATAGATGCGGAACAGGCTGTCGGGCGCCATGGCGGGGCCGGGCGCGCCGTCCGCGCCCGGGCGCAGTGCGCCCACGGCCTCGTGCAGCACGGTGCGGCCCCGGTGGTGCACCAGGGCCACGGCGCCGGGCAGCACGCGCTGGTCGACCAGGGTTTGCAGGGCAAGGCGCAATCGGGTGAGGGCAGGGGTGTGCATGGTGGGATGAGGGTGGTGGGCCGGAGAGGCGGCAAGCAGGGGCAGGCGTGGGTGCAGGTGGAGGGTGTGTTTGTACCAGCCTGCACGGGGCGTGTGCAGACCGGGGGCCGCGCAGCGCGCGTTGCAGTCGCGCAGATGACTGGGCGGTCGGCCAATCGCTGGGTGATTACCCTGAATTGTTCTGCACTGCAGAACTGCCGGTTGGGCTGTGCGGCCATCGAAATTAAGCTGAAAGCAGGCCCGTTGTACACAGTGGCATCGCGCAAAAGGGCGCGCCAGGCATGCCCCGGCGCACGGCACGACATTGCAAACATTGAGGAGCAGGACGATGGACAGACGCCCCCCGGGGAACGCCCCTGGCACCCCGCTGCAACCCGCCGCGCCGTGGCGTGGCGCGGCCCACCGCTGCCGACCGGGCCAGCGCTGCAGCCCGGGCCAGCGCTGCGCGCTGCGAGCGGAAGGGAGCGCCTGATGGACCTGTTCCTGCAGCAGGTGCTCAACGGCTTCACGCTGGGCGGCATCTACAGCCTGGTGGCCCTGGGCCTGACGCTGGTGTACGGCATCCTGCACGTGCCCAATTTTGCGCACGGCGCGTTCTACATGGCCGGGGCCTTTGTGTCCTGGCACCTGATGGCCGCGTGGGGCTTCAACTACTGGGTGGCCATGGCGGGTTCGGCGGCTGCGGTGGCGCTGCTCAGCGTGTTGGCCGAGCGGCTGGTGTTCCACCCGCTGCGCAAGGCCTCGGGCCTGCACCCCATGATCGCGGCCATCGGCGTGCTGCTGTTCCTGGAGGCCGGCGCGCAGGCCCTCTGGGGCGCGGACTTCCACCGCATGCAGACGCCGTACACCGGCATCATCGACCTGGCTGGCGTCACGGCGCCGGTGCAGCGGCTTCTGATCATTGCGGCCGCGCTGGTGCTGATGGTGGTGCTGCACCTGTTCCTCACGCGCACCGTCACGGGCTCCACCATCATCGCCATGGCGCAGAACCGCGACGGTGCATCGCTGGTGGGCATCGACGCCAACCGCGTGGCCATGCTCACGTTCGCCATCTCGGGTGTGCTGGCGGCGGTGGCGGCCACGCTGTATGCGCCCATCAACCTGGTGTACCCGGCCATGGGGCACCTGGTCATCACCAAGGCCTTCGTCATCATCATCCTGGGCGGCATGGGCAGGGTGCCCGGGGCCATCATCGGCGGGCTCATCATCGGCTTTGCCGAAAGCTTCGGCGCCTTCTACATCTCCACCGACTACAAGGACATCATCGCGTTCGTGCTGCTGGTGGCCATCCTGTCGGTGCGGCCCCAGGGCCTGTTCACCAAGGGGGCGCACTGACCATGGCATACCTCGAAGGCAAGTGGGGCTGGGCCCTGCTGTTTGCGGCCGGGCTGGCGTTTCCGCTGCTCGCGGGCAATGACTACCACCTCACGGTGATGGGCACGGCCTACATCTTCGCCATCGCCACCATCGGCCTGAACCTGATCACCGGCTACACGGGCCAGTTCAACCTGGCGCACAGCGGCTTCATGGCCGTGGGGGCCTACACCGTGGGCATCCTCACGGTGGACCACCAGGTGCCGTTCTGGATCGCGTTTGCACTGTCGGGTGTGGTCACCACGGTGCTGGGGTTCTTCATCGGCATCTTGTCGCTCCGGCTCAAGGGGCACTACTTCTCGATCTTCACGCTGTGCGTGGGCTACATCATGTTTTTGGTGATCGAGAAGTGGGAGAGCCTCACCCACGGCACGGTGGGCATCATCGGCATTCCCGCGCCCGCCCCGATTGGCGGTATCACGTTCGACACGCCGCTGGCGCTGTACTACCTGGCGTTCTTCTGGCTGGCGGTGGGCCTGTGGGCCATGCGGCGCATCGTGAACTCGCTGCTGGGCCGCACCTTCATGGCCATCCGCAACGGCGACGAGCTCGCCGAATCGCTGGGCATCAACCTCATGCGCAACAAGGTGCTGGCGTTCATGCTGTCGGTGTTCTATGCCGGGCTGGCCGGGGGGCTGTATGCGGGCTATGTGCGCTTCATCGGCCCCGGCGTGGCGGGGGTGGAGCACACCTTCGACATGACCATGTACATGCTCATCGGCGGCCTGGGCACGCTGCTGGGGCCGCTGCTGGGGGCGCTGGCGATGCCGTGGCTCACGCAGTACCTGCAGTTCCTGCAGGAGTACCGCTTCCTGGTGTTCGGTCCCATCCTGGTGCTGCTCGTGATCTTTTTGCCCCACGGCATCGTGGGCACCTGGCTGGGCTGGCGTGCGCGCCGCGCGGCGCAGCAGCAGGCGCCTCTCCAGCCGCCTGCCGCGGTGGCGCCTCCACCGCAGGGCCACGGTGCCCATGCGGCGCCCTTGGCCCCCGCTGCAGGAGGCGAGCGTGCTTAAGATCGACCACCTGACCAAGACCTTTGGCGGCCTGGCGGCGGTGAACGACGTCAGCACCACCATCGAGCCCGGCAAGATCAACGCCATCATCGGCCCCAACGGCGCGGGCAAGACCACCTTCTTCAACCTCATCAGCGGCGTGCACCGGCCCAGCTCCGGCACCATCACGCTGCAAGGGCGCGACGTGACCGCGCTGCGCACCGACGAGGTGGCGCGCCTGGGCGTGGCCCGCACCTTCCAGACCACGGCGCTGTTCGACATGGCCACGGTGCTGGACAACCTCATCGTGGGCCACCGGCTGCGCACGCGCTCGGGCCTGCTCGACGTGCTGTGCAACTCGCGCCGCCTGCGCGAGGAAGAGCGCATCTGCCGCGAAAAGGCGCGCGACGCGCTCGACTTTGTGGGCCTGTCGCACCTGTCCCACCGCATGGCCGGCGACATCTCGCAGGAAGAGCGCAAGCGTGTGGCCTTTGCGCTGGCGCTGTCCACCGGGCCCACCCTGCTGCTGCTGGACGAACCCGCCGGCGGCGTGAACCCCGATGAAACCGAGGGCCTGGCCAACCTCATTCGCAAGATGGTGGCCAGCGGCCTCACCGTGTGCCTGATCGAACACAAGATGAACATGATCATGAGCCTGGCCGACAAGATCATGGTGCTGAACTATGGCGAGAAGATCGCCGAGGGCACGCCTGCCGAGATCCGCGCCAACCCGGCCGTCATCGACGCCTACCTGGGGAGCGAGCATGCTGCGGCTTGAGAACCTCTCGCTGCACTACGGCAGCTTCCAGGCGCTGAACGGCGTGAGCCTGCACGCCAAGCAAGGCGAGCTGGTGGTGCTGCTGGGCGCCAACGGCGCGGGCAAGAGCTCCATCTTCCTCACCATCAGCGGCATCCACCGCGCGGCCGGTGGCAGCGTGCGCTATGGCGACAAGGAACTGGCGGGCATGAAGCCCTCGCAGATCGTGCAGCAGGGCGTGGTGCAGTGCCCCGAGGGGCGCAAGCTGTTTCCGGGCATGTCGGTGCAGAAGAACCTGATGCTGGGCGCCTACGTGCACCGCGGCGACGCGGCAGGCAGCAAGAAGGTGCTGGACGAAGTCTTTGCGCTGTTCCCCATCCTGGCCGACAAGAAGGACGACCCGGCCGGCTCGCTCAGCGGCGGGCAGCAGCAGATGGTGGCCATTGGCCGCGCCATGATGGGCCGGCCCAAGGTGCTGTTGCTGGACGAACCGTCGCTCGGCCTCGCGCCCCTGGTCATCAAGCAGACCTTCGAGGTCATCCAGCGCATCAACCAGGCCGGCACCACGGTGCTGCTGGCCGAGCAGAACGCGTTTGCGGCGCTCAAGATCGCGCACCGCGCCTACGTCATCGAAAGCGGCCGCATCGTGATGGAGGGCGACCCGGAATCCCTCATGAACAACGAGGAAGTGCGCCGCGCATACATCGGTGCATAGGCACGTATGCCCCTGAGCGGTTGCGCCGCTCACTGGGGCCGTGCGGGCGCCTGCAACGCCACTCGTTGACGACCCTGGCTCGCAAGAGCTGCTTTTTCAGAAACCCAAGGAGACAGACAGCATGACCATGAAACGCAAGACCCTTCTTCGCCTCGGTGCCAGCGCCTTCGCCGTGGCTGCGCTGCTGGGCGTCAGCCACAGCGCCTTGGCGCAGCAGGTCGTCAAGATCGGCTACTCCGGCCCCTTGAGCGGCGGCGCCGCGCTGTACGGCAAGAACGTGCTCAGCGGCATGGAGATGGCCGTGCAGGAAATCAACGCCAAGGGCCTGGAGGTGGGCGGCCAGAAGGTCAAGCTGGAGGTCGTCGCGCTGGACGACAAGTACAACCCCAGCGAAAGCGCGATCAACACCCAGCGCCTGGTGCAGGAGCACAAGGCGCCCGTGGTGCTGGTGCCGCATTCCGGCGGCAGCTTTGCGGTGATGGCGACCAACGAGGCGCAGAAGGTGCTGCTGCTGTCTTACACCAGCGTGCCGCAGATCACCGAGCGCAACAACAAGCTCACGCTGCGCATCCCGCCGGAGTTCACCTCGTACATCAAGCCCTTCGTGAACCATGCCATGGGCAAGTACGGCAAGAACGTGGCCATCGCGAATGCCGACCACGACTACGCCAAGGCCTGGACAGCGGCCTTCAAGCCCGCGTGGGAAGCCGCTGGCGGCAAGGTGGTGGCCGAGAACCCCATGTCGTACAACCGCGCCACCGACTTCTACAGCGGCGTGAGCCGGGTGCTGGCCTCCAAGCCCGACGTGCTCTTCATCGGCGGTGCGTCCGAGCCCACGGGCCTGGTCGTCAAGCAGGCGCGCGAGCTGGGCTTCAAGGGCGGCTTCGTGATCATCGACCAGGCCAAGATGGACGAGATCGGCAAGATCACCGGCGGCTACGGCCCGCTGGAAGGCTCCATCGGCGTGCTGCCGGTGGTGGAAGACAGCTCGCCCGTCACCAAGGCCTTTGTGGAGCGCTTCCGCAAGGCCCACCCGGGCCGCGACCCGAGCAGCGAGGTGTCCCTAAACTACACGGCCGTGCACGCCACCGCGATGGCGATGAAGCTGGCCGGCAGCACCACCGACGCCACGGCCATCCGCGCGCAGCTGGACAAGGCCTTCAAGGCGCTGCCCAGCGAGAACAACCCGCACGAACTGAATGGCGTGGACGAGCGCGGCGGCTCCACCGCCAACACCCGCGTGGCCGTGGTGGACGGCGGCAAGGTGAAGGAAATGAAGCTGGCGGATATGGCCAAGTAAGCCTCTCACAGCACCCAGCCCGCCGGGTACATCCCTGCGGGCTTCCTTTTGCGATCGGGCGCAGGTGGCATCTCGCGTGTCGGATCAGCCCGCAGGGCGCCACCCGACATCTTTGCAAAGCAAAAATTTCAGCAAAAATGTGCTCTAGCGCTTGTCTGGTAAGCGCTGACAGCTATCAAAATAAGAGCAACTGAGTCTCGTCGCACGGTCACTCAAGGCCTGCCGCGCTCCCGATCCTGCAGCTCTCGCCATTGCACCTTGCCCGTGCCCGACTTGGGCAGCTGGTCCACGAACTGCACGATGCGCGGGCTTTTGTAGGCGGCCATGTGTTCATGGCTCCAGTCGATGATGGCTTGCTCGCTGACCTGGCCTTTGAACGCGTCCCGCAGCACCACCACGGCCTTCACGGTCTCGCCCCGGCGCGCGTCGTGCGCGGCGATCACGCACACCTCCTGGATCGCGGGGTGGGCGTACATCATGGCCTCCACCTCGGCCGGCCACACCTTGTAGCCCGAGGCGTTGATCATGCGCTTCAGGCGGTCCACCATGAAGAAGTAGCCGTCCTCGTCCACCTGCGCCAGGTCGCCGGTGCGCAGAAAGCGCTTGCCGTCCAGCATGACAAAGCTCTCGGCCGTGCCGGCGGGGTTGTTCCAGTAGCCCAGCATCACCTGCGGGCCGTGCACCACGATCTCGCCGATCTCGCCCGCAGGTAGCTCGGTGAAAGTGGCCGGGTCCACCACGCGTGCGTCCACGTCGAACACGGGGATGCCCAGGCACTGCGGCTTGGGTCGGTGCGGCGGGTTGATGTGCGTGGCGGCCATGGTTTCTGACATGCCATAGCCCTCTACATAGGTAAGCCCGGTCAGGTCTTTCAGGCGCTGCGCCACCGCCTTGGGCATGGCCGCGCCGCCGCCGCGGATCGCCTGCAGGCTGCTGATGTCGTAGTCGGCAATGCGCGGGTTGGCCAGAAAGTCGACCACCATGGTCGAGATGGCCTGCCAGATGCTGACGCGGTAGCGCTGCATCAGCAGGGCGGCGGCGTCGCGGTCCCAGCGCGGCAGCACCACCACGGTGGCGCCGATGAACAGCGGCCCATTCATGCTGCCCGACAGGCCCGTGACGTGGAACAGCGGCAGCACCGCGAGGTAGGTGGCGTCCTGCGTGCGCGCAAACCACTGCACCCCGCCGACCAGCGTGCTCATCACGCTGCGGTGCGTGTGCATGCAGCCCTTGGGGTGGCCCGTGGTGCCCGAGGTGTAAGGCATCACGCACAGGTCGTCCGGACCCGCCGTGAGCGGACCGGGCGCGCGCCGCTGCGCCAGCATGTCGCTCCACAGCGTGACACCCGGCGCATCGATGGCCTCGCGCGGTGCGCTCACGAACGCCGGCACCGGCAGGTCGGTGGGCACCTGCAGGTAGTCGCTGTAGGCGGCCACGATGAGGTGCTGCAGCGTGTCGGGTCCGCCGGCAGTGTCTACCAGCGGCTGCGCCTGCGCATGCAGGTCCTGCGGCACAAAGGCCACGCGGGCACCGCTGTCCTGCACGTAGTGGCGCAGTTCATCGGTCAGGTTCATGGGGTTCACCGGCACCACCACCGCATTGGCGCGCAGGATGCCGTAGAACGCGAGGATCCATTGCGGGCTGTTCTGCATGTACAGCAGCACCCGGTCGCCCGCCTTCACGCCGCACACCTGCTGCAAAAAGCCCGCAATGTGCTCGGCCTGCTCGCGGAACTGCCGGAACGTCACCAGCGTGTCGTAGAACACCAGGAAAGGCTTGTCCGGATACCGCGCGGCCGACACCTCGGCGTTGTGGAACAGGTTCGTCTGCGGCAGCGTGAGGTGGCGCGACAGGCCGGGGGGCCAATGGGCGAGGTGGCGGTCGGACATGGAGATGGGACTCTCTTCTCAGTGGGTCGATAGGGGCACAGCGCGGTGCAACTGGCGCGGCCCAGGCGCTGGACGCCAAGCAAGGGCCGCCCCGCCGCGAGGGCGTCGTCCCCCCGCCGGGGGGCGGCGCGCAGCGCCTCAGGGGGGCTTCAGATCAAACTGGCTCCCCCATCCACCACAATGCTCTGCCCCGTGATGTGGCGAGAGGCGTTGGAGGCCAGGAAGACCACCGCGCCCTTCAGGTCCTCGTCCCCGCCGATGCGGCGCAAGGGCGTGCGCTCCACCATCGCCGGGCCCAGCTTGTCGATCAGCCCGCTGGCCATTTTGCTGGGGAAGAAGCCGGGGCAGATCGCGTTCACGCGGATGCCGTAGTGCCCCCATTCGGACGCCAGCGTGCGCGCAAAGTGGATGGCCGCGGCCTTGGACGTGTTGTAGGCAATGGTGTTCATGCCTGGCGGCGTGCCCTTGAGGCCGGCCACCGAGGCCGTGACGATGATGCTGCCCTGGCCGCGCGGGATCATGCAGCGGCGGCCCACCTCGCGCGAGAGGAAGAACGGCGCGCTCACGTTCAGGTCCATCACCTTGTGCCAGGCGGCGTCGGGGTATTCCTCGGCCTTGGCGCCCCAGGTGGCGCCCGCGTTGTTCACCAGGATGTCGATGGTGCCGAAGCGCTCCAGCACCTGGTCCACCAGGCCCGGAATGTCCTCTGTCTTTTGCAGATCGTTGACGACGGTGAGCACCTCGTAGCCCAGGCCTTCCAGATGCTGCTTCGCATCGGCCAGCTCGTCGGCCTTGCGCGCCGAGATCGCCAGTTTGGCGCCCATCTCGCCCAGGGCTTCGGCCATCTGCAGGCCCAGGCCGCGCGAGCCGCCGGTCACCAGGGCCACCTGGCCCGTCAGGTCAAAAAGTTGTCGCACGCTCATGATGTCGGTTGCCTCCTGTGAGCGGGCATGCTAGCGGGCGCGCGCGCTGCAGGCTGTCACGTTGGACACTCTGCGCACACGTGCGCTCGAACGCATGCAGTGGGAGTCAGCGGTACAGCGCCGTCTCGATGCGCGCCGCGATCTTGATGAGGCGGGGGCGCACCTCGCCGAGCAGGCGTTCTTGCGACACCTGGAATGCGGGGCCGCCGCAATTGATGGCCATGGGGGGCAAGCCGCCGCCGGGCTGAAAGCTGCGCGCAATGGCATTGACCTTCTTTTGCCATTCGCCAAACGAGGTCGTCACGCCCAGGCTGCGGTAGTCCTGCAGCGCCCGGTCCAGCCCCTGCTGCAGGGCGGGCCAGCGCGCGTCGTTGCGCTGCTCCAGCTGGGCCAGCAGCTCGCCGCGCTCCGGTGCGGGCGCTGCGGCCAGCCAGGCCCGGCCCATGGCGGATGTGACGAGCGAGATGCGCGAGCCCACGTCCAGGCTCAGCGCAGGCGTGGTCTTGCAGCGGCAGTTTTCGACATAGATCATCGACAGGCGGTCCCGCGTGCCCAGCGAGACCTCGGCGCGGGCGAAGTCGGCCAGCTCCTGCATCAGCGGCCGGGCCACCTGGCGCACGTCCATGCGCGCCAGCATGGCGCTGCCCAGCGACAGCGTGGCCGTGCCCAGCCGGTACTTGCTGCTTTCCCGCAGGTGAATCAGATAGCCCATGCGCGTGAGCGTGGCCGTGAGGCGCGACACGGTGGACTTGGGCAGGCCGCAGCGCTGGGCGATCTCCTGGTTGCCCAGCAGCGCGTCGCCGCTGCGAAAGCACGCCAGCACGTCCAGGCCCCGCGCCAGCGCGGTCACGAAGTGGCGGTCCGCCGGGCTGGCCGATGCGTTCGCCGCCGCACCACGGGCACTGCGGCGGGGCGGGGCTGCGGGCTGGGTGGGCATGCGCGCATTATGTCGAGGCCCCTCTGGCGCGCGCTGTCGCATCAGGGTCTGGTCCTCGCAAGCGCCTGCGGCCGGTGAGGGGGTGAGGGGGTGAGGGGGTGAGGGGGCAGGGTTCATGCCCGGTGTCCCCAGCGCAAACAGCGCTTTACGGTGTGGGACGCCGCCTACCCGCACAGCCGTCACCCGGGGCTGGGCGCCCGGTCCCGCTTTCGCTAAGCTGGCTGCATGACAGCTCCTTCCTCCCGCACAGCGCCCCCGCATGCGGCGCCCGCCACACAGCCCCCGCCACCCACCACGGCCCTTGGCCGCGCACTGCGGTGGCTGGAACCGGTCTGGCGCCCGCTCGTGCCCTTCGGGCGCGCCGTTCAACTGTGGCTGGACGCCGAAGGCCTGCGCATGAGCGCTGCGATGTCCTTCTACGGCATGCTCAGCCTCGCCCCCTTGCTGCTCTTGCTGGTGGGGGTGCTGGGCTGGTGGATGGACCGCAGCTATCTGGAGACCAGCCTGATCGCGCAGGTGCAGTCGGTGATGGGCCAGCAGGTGGCCGACGTGGTGCGCCAGGCGCTGGTCAGCGCGCAGGAGCCTTCGGAGGGCCGGCTGGCGTCGCTGGTGGGGTTTGTCGTGCTGATGTCGGGTGCCACCGGCGTGTTCGTGGAGCTGCAGTCTGCGCTGTCCCAGCTCTGGCGTGGCGACGGGCCCGTGCAGCAGCGCGCGGCGTGGTGGCGCATGGCGTCGCTGCGGCTCAGGGGGCTCGCGTACGTCCTGGCGCTGGGGTTCCTGCTGCTGGTGTCGCTGGCCATGTCGACGGTCATCAACCTGCTGGCCAGCTGGGCCGGTTCGCACCTGGCCATCCTGCCCCTGGCGCCCGCCCTGCAAGTGGTGAACGAAGCCGTGGCCTTTGGCTTTGCGGTGGCGCTGTTCGTGGGGCTCATGCGCATCGGCGTGGGCCCCAAGCCGCCCCTGCGCTGCATCGTGGGAGGGGCGGTGGTGGGGGCGACCCTGTTCACGGTGGGCAAGCAGCTGCTCGCGTGGTATCTGTCCACGGCCGCCGTGGTGTCTGCCTATGGCGCCGCTGGCTCGCTGGTGGTGCTGCTGATGTGGATCTTCTTCTCGTCGGCGGTGCTGCTGTTTTCTGCCAGCTGCGCGCGCGCCTTCCAGGAGGTGCGCGAGCGCAACCCCTGACGGCAAGCGTCCCTCGCGCGCAGGGTGTTTCACAGGCGCTTACTCCCTTTACACGCCAGAAAGCGGCCAGGGCCCGGAGGGCAGGTACGCTGCCGTGCAGTCAATCACCGGGCCTGCGGGCCCCTGAGGAGAGCCCCATGCCCCTTGTCATTCCATCCCGTTCGATCACGCCCCACGCACCCATGGGCGCCGCACCCGTCGCTCCGCACACCGCGTCCATGCGCTGGATGTGGGCTGCGATGGCGGCACTCGGGCTGTGCGTGCTCGCCCTGGCGGCGGCGCTCTGGGCCCAGACACGTCCGCCGGCGGGCGGGGCCCCGGCGGCGCAGGCCGCCGCTGCAGCTCCCTCGTCCACTCCGCGCACGCCGGAGAGCGAAATCATTGATGAAAAATCGCCTTTAGCGCTTTCTGGTAAAGGAAATGTTGCTGCAATAAACATAGCAAATGCGCCATCGCCAGCGCCCGTGACGCCCATTGCGTCAGCTGCACCCCCCGTGCGGGCGGCGCGCCCCGCACCGGTGCAGTACGCCGCCGACCGTGCGACGCCCGTGTGCCGCAGCTGCGGCCGTGTGGAGTCGGTGCAGGCCGTGCAGCAGGCGGCGCCCGCCACAGGGGTGGGGGCCGTGGCGGGCGGCGTGCTCGGCGCCGTGGTGGGCAACCAGGTGGGCAAGGGTTCGGGCCGCACCGCGGCCACGGTGCTGGGCGCCGTGGGCGGCGGCTATGTGGGCCACAAGGTGGAAGAGCGCGCGCGCACGCACACCGTCTACCAGGTGGCCGTGCGCATGGAAGACGGTTCGCTGCGCCGCTTCACGCGCGCCCAGCCCCCGGCCGTGGGCACGCCCGTGGTGCTGCAGGGCAATGGCTTTCGGGTGGACGACGGCGCCACCCGCGCCGCTGAACCCTACCCCCGCGCCCAGCCCGGCACGGTGCGCGTGGCTGATTCGTACTAGAGCCTGAGAAACCGGCCTCTCACCGGATCACAACACCACAGGGATCTCCGTGGCAGGCGGCGTGTTGCGGCTGCGCCCGCAGCGCACCAGGCCGTCGATCATCACCATGCCGATGCCGGGAATATCGCCCAGTTGCACGCTTTCGAGCAGCGTGGCGCCGGCGGTGTGCTGCGCGCGGTCCATGAAGACGAAATCGGCGGCGCGGCCCACTTCGATCAGGCCGCAGTTGAGGTTGCGGATGCGCGCCGTGTTGCCCGTGGCGAAGCAGAACACCAGCTCGGCGGGAATGTCGGCAAAACTCGACAAGAGCGCGATCATGCGCAGCATGCCCAGCGGCTGCACGCCCGAGCCTGCGGGGCCGTCGGTACCCAGGATCACGCGGTGCGGGCACTTGAGTTCCATGGCCGCGCGCGCCGCCTGGATGGCGATTTTCTCGTTGCCGTTGTGCACCAACTCGATGGCGCGCGAGGACTTTTCGCACAGCTCGCACACGTGCTTCCAGGGCAGCGAGGTGTGGCCGCCGTTGATGTGGCCGATCACGTCGGCATCGGCCTCCAGCACCACGTCCTTGTCGATCAGGCCCGACCCCGGGATGGACGGGCCGCCGGTGTGGATGGTGCTCTGGATGCCGTGCTTGCGCGCCCAGGCCACCATCTGCTGGGCCTCGTAGCCCGCCTTGACGGAGCCCAGGCCCACCTCGCCCAGCAGCGTCACCCCGGCGTCGGCCATGTCCTTGAAGTCCTGCTCGGTCATGCCCTTTTCGATCACCGGCGCGCCCGCAATCACCTTCACGCCGCCGGGGCGGAAGTTGTCGAACGCACGCTGCGCGGTGATGGCCAGCGCCTTCAGGCCCACGATGTCCTTGGGCCGGCCGGGCAGGTGCACCTCGCCCGCCGAGATCATGGTGGTCACGCCGCCGTTCATGGTCGAGTCGATCCAGCCGATCTGGTTCTGGCGCGGGGTCCAGTCGCCGAACACGGGGTGCACGTGGCTGTCGATCAGGCCCGGCGCCACGCAGGTCTGGCGTGCATCGATCACGGTGTTGGCATGGTCGGTGTCGCAGTCCTTCTCGCGGCCCACGGCCACGATGAGGCCATCGTTCACCACGATGGTGTCGGCGTCGAGGATGGGGCGGTCCAGGTCGCCCGAGAGCAAAAGACCGATGTTCCGGATGACGACCTTGCCCGACTTGCCGCCCGCTGCTGCTGCTTCTGCCATGGATTCTCCTCGTGGGGTGTTGAGGGGGTGCCACGCGGCACCCCGCAGGAAAACATCGCGCGATCCAATCAGCCCGCGGCCTTGCCCTTGGGGAGGTTCGGGCCCGGCGCCACGGTGCGCAGCACGGTGTCGATGACGAACGACTCCCAGTGCGCGAGGGCCTCGGGGCTTTCCAGGTCTTCGCCCAGAAAGGCCGACAGCGTGTGCCGGTTGGACATGTAGAAATAGCCGGTGGCCGCGATCAGCAGGTACACGTCGCGCGCCGAGACATCCTTGCGGAACACGCCCTTCGCCTGGCCGCTTTCCAGCACGCGGCGGATCACCTCGATCGCGGGCGATGAGTACTCGCGGGCGCGCATCGACTTGGAAATGTGCTTGCCCTTGTGCAGGTTCTCGGTGTTGAGCAGCGTGATGAATTCGGGGTTCTTGCGGTAGTAGCCCACCACGAAGCGGATCACGGCCTGCAGCGCCTCCACGGGCCGGGCGGCATCCAGGTCAAGCTTGGACTCGGCCTCGTTCATGCGCCGGTAGGTTTCTTCCAGCACCTCGATGAACAGCCCCTCCTTGCTGCCGAAGTAGTAGTAGATCATCCGGTCGAAGGACTTGGCGGCCTTGGAGATCTTCTCCACGCTGCCGCCCTCGTAGCCGTAACGGGCGAACACCTTGGTCGCCGCCTTCAGGATGTTGTCGCGCGTTGTCTGCGCTGCCTGCTCGCGCACGCCCGTTCTGCGGGTGGAAGCGGCGCGCGTGGCCGTGGTCCGGGTCTTGGAGGGAGTGGCGGGCATGGCGGGTCTTGGTGCAAGAGGCGGGCCCACACACGGGCCCGCCGGGGGTCACTGCTCGGCGAACGCGCGTTCGATCACGAAGTCGCCCGGCTTCGTGGTGTTGCCTTCCTTGAAGCCGCGCTCTTCCATCATGTGCTTCAGGTCGCGCAGCATCTCGGGGCTGCCGCAGATCATCACGCGGTCTTCCGCCGGGTTCAGCGCGGGCAGGCCCAGGTCGCGGGCGAGCTGGCCGTTCTCGATCACGGTGGTCACGCGGCCCTGGTTCTTGTAGGGCTCGCGCGTCACCGTGGGGTAGTACTTGAGCTGCTTGCTCACGATCTCGCCCAGGAACTCATGCTTGGGCAGTTCTTCGGTGATGTAGTCGTGGTAAGCCAGTTCGTTGACTTGGCGCACACCGTGCACCAGGATGACTTCCTCGAATTTTTCGTAGGTCTCTGGGTCGCGCATGAGGCTCAGGAACGGCGCCAGGCCCGTGCCGGTCGACAGCATGTACAGGCGCTTGGCGGGCAGCAGGTAGTCGATCAGCAGCGTGCCCGTGGGCTTCTTGCCCACCACGATGGTGTCGCCCACCTGGATGTGCTGCAGGCGCGAGGTCAGGGGACCGTCCGGCACCTTGATGGAGAGGAACTCCAGGTGCTCTTCGTAGTTGGCGCTGGCAATGCTGTAGGCGCGCAGCAGGGGTTTGCCGTTCTCGCCGCGCAGGCCGATCATCGTGAAATGGCCGTTGGAGAAGCGCAGGGCGGTGTCGCGTGTGGTGGTGAAGGAGAAAAGGCGGTCCGTCCAGTGGTGGACGGAAAGGACGCGTTCTTCAAGAAAGGCGCTCATGGTGCGTTAGAAGGAAAAGTTGGAAGCAAATAAGGAATCTGGCTGAAGCTGGCTTGGAATCCAGCGCCCTTGGCGCCCTGCAGCGCAAGGTCCGGGCCTGAAAGCGGGTGGCTCGCAACCCTCCATTGTTCCGCATCTGGCAAAGCCGCCTGCGGCGGGGTGATTGCGCGAAGGCCAGAACACGGCCGCGCGCATGCACCGAATGCAGGAATCGGCCGCCGCGTGCGTCATTCTGGGGCGCCTCGTGCACCGAATCGGGGGCTGCGAAAAACACCATTGCGAAGTGAGTTTGATTGCGCTACATTGATTGCAAATGTAGTGATCACAACATTTAAGTTAAGTGAATGCTACACAAAACAAACCGCACGTACAAGCATCGCCAGCGATGCGATGAATGGGCCCACGAATGACCGAACACACCAAGACCGACGGGCTGCCGGGCATGGACTCACCCGGCCTGCCGCAGGTGCTGGAGCGCGCCAGGCCGCGCAACGAGCGCATGAATGCGGGCAAGGTGGAATGCAATGCGTGCCCGGTGCTGTGCCAGATTTCCGAGGGCCGCGCGGGCGCCTGCGACCGCTATGCCAACCAGGCCGGCGTGCTGGTGCGCCTCGACCCGGTGGTGGTGCTGCGCAAGGCGCTTGACGCGCCATCGCCCGCGCTGGTGCCTTTCGCGGGCCGTCCGGTCGACGAGGCGGATCCAGTCCCTGACGAAGAAGCCGGGCCCGGGGCTGCAGCGGCGCCTCCGTGGAACGGCGATCTGTTGCACAGCCAGGAGGTGTTCGTGACGGGTGTCGGCTCGTCCACCACCTACCCCGACTACAAGCCCGCGCCGTTCATCGTGGGCTCCCAGGTCGATGGCGTGGACATGGTCACGGTGGTCACCGAAGGCATCTTCAGCTACTGCAGCTTCAAGGTGAAGATCGACACCGACCGGTTTCTGGGGTCTGAGCAGGCCAACGTGCGCTGCAAGGGCGAAGTGGTGGGCCATGTGACCACGGCGGAATACGGATCGCAGATGCTGTCGCTTGGCGGGGTGCACCACCTCACGGGCGGCACCAAGAAGGAAGGCCGCATCACCGCCGAAATGATGCAGCAGCTGGGCAACAAGCAGGCTGTGGAGTTCACCATCGACGGCGGCTCGCAGCTCGTCATCCAGGCTGGCAAAGCGCCCATCGTCAACGGCGTGGCCGAGCAGCGCATGCGTGTGGGCTGCGGTTCGGCCGCCATCGGCATCTTCGCGCGGCAGTTCTACGGGCACGCGGACGAGGTGGTGGTGGTCGACGACCACATCACCGGCGTGCTCACGGAGCACCAGGCCGGGCGCTGCCTCGACATGGCGGCCTCGGGCATCCAGATGCGCGGGCGCAAGTCCACGCCGGGGCGCTACTTCCAGGTGGCCAACCCGGGCACCGGATGGGGCGGCACCGACATCGCCGACCCGCTGTCCATCATCGAGGGCTGGGACCCGGAGGTGGCACGGCCGGGACTGCGGCTGCTGATGACCTCCACCACGGGCGAGCACGCCAGCTGGTACGTGCTCAACGAGCAGTTGCAGCCCGTCGAGTCGCCGATGCCCGAAGAGGTGCGCCGCATCGTGGACCGCATCGGCGAGAACTGCGAACCGTCGCTCGCCTCCGTGCTTTTCCTCGGCGGCGCTGGCGGCAGCCTGCGCGCGGGGGTCACCGAAAATCCGGTGCTGCTCACGCGGTCCATCAAGAATGCGCTGGTCAACGTGACTTGCGGTGGCGCTCCGGCCTATGTCTGGCCCGGCGGCGGCATCACGGTGATGGCCGATGTGCTGCGCATGCCCGACAACAGCTTCGGCACCGTGCCCACGCCGGCCATCGTCGCGCCCATCGAATTCAGCATGCGCCGTGACGACTATGTGGCCCTGGGCGGCCACGCGGCGCAGGTGCGCAGCCTGCGCGATGTGCTGGCCCACGGCGCGTGGCACAACGACGGCGCGCCGCAGTCGCTGCAGTGGCAGGTGCTGCCGCCGTCCAACCCCTGGCCGCTGGGCCGTCCGCCTCTGCTGGGCTGATGGGGTGCACGGCATGACTTCATCCCACGCAAGCCGCAACTGGCTGCCCGACGGCCGCTGGCACTTTCAGCACGGCCCCATCGATCTCGTCATTCGCGCAGAGGGTGACGCGGCCACGGTGGTCCATGCGCACGAGGACGCATTCGTGCGGTTCCAGACCGTGCTGCAGGAGCTGGTGGATGAGCTGCCCGCATTGCGCAGCCCCGTGGGCCAACAGTGCCCTGTGCAGGGCGTGGTGGCGCGCCGCATGTGGACCGCGTGCGCGCCGTACCGTGAAGGTTTCATCACCGCGATGGCGGCCGTGGCCGGTGCGGTGGCCGAGGAGATCCTCGCGTGCTATGTGCGCGACGGCGTGGACCGGGCCTGGGTCAACAACGGGGGCGACATCGCGCTGCACCTGGCGCCCGGGCAGGGGGCCGACGTGGGCGTGGTCGCAGACCTCGCCGGGACGCACCGGGCCTTGCTGCAGCAGCGGGCAACGCCGCTGGACGGGACCATGCACATCGACAGCAGCATGCCCGTGCGCGGCGTGGCAACCAGTGGCTGGCGCGGGCGCAGCCTTTCGCTGGGCATTGCCGACAGCGTCACGGTGCTGGCCCGCACCGCTGCGCAGGCAGACGCCGCGGCCACCGTGGTAGCCAATGCGGTGAATGTGCAGGATGCGCGCATCACGCGCATGCCGGCCTGGCTGGTGCGGGACGACAGCGACCTCGGGGGCATGCAGGTCACGGTGGATGTGCCGCCGCTGCCCCTGGCGCAGGTGCAGTCGGCGCTGCAGCGCGGCCTGCACAAGGCGCAGGCGCTCCAGTCGCAGGGACTGCTGTGGTTTGCGCTGCTGGCCTGCCAGGGGCACTATGCCGCCACGCCCACGGCGCGTGCTGCGGGTGCCGGTGCGGGCGCCTTGGATGCCGGTGCACGCGATGCGGCTGCAGCCGCGGCATCTGCGCAAGTTGGTTCGGTATTTGCTTAACGAATGGCAGGGTTGCCCCATGATCCAGATACGACGCGTTTTCACCCATCTCGAAGACATCCGGCACGAGTTCGGCCCCGTGGCCGAGGTGCCGCTGCTGCGGGGTGCGATCGGCGCCGTGCTGACCAACCCCTACGCGGGCCGCTATGAGGCCGACATTCTTCCCATGATGGACGCGCTGCAGGAAGTGGGGCTCGACATGGCCCGCAGGCTGCTGCAGGCGATGGCGGTGCCCGCGGACCGCATAGAGACCTATGGCAAGGGGGCCGTGGTAGGTGCCGCCGGCGAGCTGGAGCACGGCGCGCTGTGGCATGTGCCCGGTGGCTATGCCATGCGCGAGCTGCTGGGCTGGAAGGGCGACCGCAACGCCTATGCCAAGGGGCAGGCCGAAGAAAAGAGCGGGCAGCCGGGCAATGCGCTGTCCATCGTTCCATCCACCAAGAAGGTGGGTGGCCCCGGCACGGCGCTTGACGTGCCGCTCACCCACATCAATGCCAGCTACGTGCGCAGCCATTTCGATGCGATGGAGGTGCGCGTTCCCGGTGCGCCGCTGGCCGACGAGGTGGTCTACATCCTGGCCATGACCACGGGGCCCCGCGTGCACGCACGCGTCGGGGGGCTCAAGGCCGCCGACATCAGCCAATGGAACGGGCTGCGCTGAGCTGCTGCCGCCGCATCCGCACCCACCGCAACAATCCATAAAAAACGAGGAGCCTCCACATGCCCGCCAAGATTCGCAAGATCATTGTCCAGACCGACGAGGTTCGCATGGAGATGGGACGCGAGGTCGTGCCCCCCGTGCGCAAGGCGCTGGCCATGGCCGTCATCGACAACCCTTTTGCAGGCCGCTATGCCGACAACCTTGACGAACTGGTGGCCATGGGCGAAGAGCTGGGCGGCCTGCTGGGTGCGCGCTGTGTGGCGGCACTGGGCATTGAGCCCGGCCAGGCGCACAGCTACGGCAAGGCCGCCATCGTGGGCGAGGCGGGTGAGCTGGAGCATGCCGCCGCGATCCTGCACCCCAAGCTGGGCGCACCGCTGCGGGCGGCGGTCGAAAAAGGCGCGGCCCTCGTGCCGTCAAGCAAAAAGCGCGGCGGGCTGGGCACGGCCATCGACGTGCCCCTGGGCCACAAGGACGCCGCCTATGTGCGCAGCCACTTCGACGCCATGGAGGCCCGCGTGTCGGATGCGCCGCGCGCCACCGAAATCGTGGTGGCCGTTGTGGTCACCGATGGGGGGCGGCCGCTGCCGCGCATCGGAGGCCTGCAAGCCTCTGACATCCAGGGCGTGGACGGCCTGCGATAGGCTTGGCGATTCGGTGCGTTCAGAGCGCCCCGGCGGCTCTCCGGCCCCGTTCGATCTGTTGTAGTTTCAGTTTCAGTTGTAGTTGCTGTTCTTGTTCGATCTCTCTCCCAACCCTTCTTCAGGAGCTTCCCCATGACGATGCGACGAAACCTCATGCGCGCCACGGCCGCAGCCGCTGTGTGCTTCAGCCTGGCGCCCGCTTTCGCCCAGGACATGATCAAGATTGGCGAGATCAACAGCTACAAGGCCCAGCCCGCCTTCCTCGAACCCTACAAGAAGGGCATGGAACTGGCGGTGGACGAAATCAATGGATCGGGCGGCGTGCTGGGCAAGAAGCTGCAGCTCGTGATCCGCGACGACAACGCCAACCCCGGCGATGCCGTGCGCGCGGCCGAAGAGCTCGTCTCGCGCGAAAAGGTGGATGTGCTCACCGGTTCCTTCCTTTCGCACATCGGTCTCGCGCTCACCGACTTTGCCAAGCAAAAGAAATTCTTCTTCCTGGCGGGCGAGCCGCTCACCGACAAGATCGTCTGGCAGAACGGCAACCGCTACACCTACCGGCTGCGCCCCTCCACCTACATGCAGGTGTCGATGATGGTGCCCGATGCAGCAGCGCTCAAGAAGAAGCGCTGGGCGCTGGTCTATCCCAACTACGAATACGGCCAGTCGGCCGTGGCCACCTTCAAGCAGCTGCTCAAGGCGGCACAGCCCGATGTGGAGTTTGTCGCCGAGCAGGCACCGCCCCTGGGCAAGGTCGATGCGGGCAGCGTGGTGCAGGCCCTGGCCGACGCAAAGCCCGATGCGATCTTCAACGTGCTGTTCGGTGCCGACCTGTCCAAGTTCGTGCGCGAGGGCAACACCCGCGGCCTGTTCAAGGACCGCGAAGTGGTCAGCCTGCTGACCGGCGAGCCCGAGTACATGGACCCGCTCAAGGACGAGGCGCCCAACGGCTGGATCGTCACCGGCTACCCCTGGTACGGCATCCAGACGCCGGAGCACAAGGCCTTCCAGACCGCCTACCAGGCCAAGTTCAACGACTACCCGCGCCTCGGTTCCGTGGTGGGCTACAGCGCCATCAAGTCGCTGGCCGACGGCATGAAGAAGGCCGGCTCCACCGACACCGAAAAGCTCGTGGCCGCCTTCAAGGGCCTGCAGGTGTCCACGCCCTTCGGCCCCATCGTCTACCGGCCTGAAGACAACCAGTCCACCATGGGCGGCTACGTGGGTCGCACCAAGAACGAAGGCGGCAAGGGCGTGATGGTGAACTACCGCTATGTGGACGGCGCCAAGGTGCAGCCTTCGGCGGACGAGGTCAAGAAGCTGCGCGCGGCTGATTGAGTGACAACCCCCTGAGCGGCTTCGCCGCTTCCCCCTTCTCTCGAATGGCTG